>JAHDGC010000657.1 GCA_020627865.1 Saprospiraceae bacterium
AACGTTTGCAGAGAAAAAATTATTTAAATAAATTTAGATTACAGTGTATTAGTACCGTGTAACAAAAGTAAGTTATAAAAGCGAGTTCCGTAGGAACGACATGTCCTTGCCTGAGATGCAAATCTCTGGAGCGTTTGCAGAGAAAAATTATTATTAAAAATTTAATTTACAAAGCATTAGTCTCCGAAGATAAATAATCAATAAAAAACACTGGTAATGATGATGTTATCAGTGTTTTTTATTTTTTGATCAATCTGCCTTAGCAGAGAAGCCTTTTGATACAAATACATCATCCCTACAATTGCTTCTGCATAATCGGCAAAAACCGCCCCGGAATCGAACTTTCCTTTTGGCCAACCACCTCAAAACCGAATTTCTTATAAAAAGCCTCTGCATGTGGATCTGCATCCAACTCCATGACTTTGGCGCCCAAATTTTCAGCGCCCTTGATAGCGTGCTGCAATAATGATCTCCCATACCCTTTCCCGATGGCCTTTGGCAAAATAAATAGATTATTCAACCGGACTTTAGTGCCCATCAATGGTGACATGGAATAGTACGCGACGATTTCATCAGCTTCCGCTAAATTAATAACAATATTCTCACGAATATGCTGTTCTGTTATCGTCAAATCCTCTGCCCATAAAAGTAATTGCTCCGCACTATAGCCCCAATAGCCTTTTGAAAGCTTTGTAATAGTCGTCAAGACCGAATGGTCTTCCGGAACCGCTGGAATAATTTTCATTTTGCCTTAAATTTTCAAAAAAGTTATACATCTAAATTTAAAACATCTAATATTTCTCTAACATTTTCAATAATATATTTAGGCTGAATTTTTTGGTCATAATTGGTCTTGTGTAAATTCAACCAACAAGTATCCAAACCATAATTAATCCCTCCTTTGATATCAGAATTGAGATTATCGCCGATGACCAGCACTTTCTCCTTATCGGGGTGGTTTAGTTTTTCAAAAGTATAATCAAAGAACCCAGCATGCGGCTTGGCCACCCCGATTTCATCAGAAATCACAATCTCCTTGAAGTAATCATAGATGCCCGATTTCCGGATTTTTGGCCGCTGCACCTCCTTTAAGCCATTGGAAATGAGAACCAGTTCAAAATTTCCTTGCAAGCGATCCAACAAAGGGACCGTTTCAGGGAAAAGGCAGGCAGATTCGGACAATTTACGGAGATAAAGATCGCCAAAAGACACAGCATCAGCATCCAGATTGAGGGCTTCCAAAAATAATTCATAGCGCAAATAACGTAATTTCTCTTGGCTAATTTCCCCGTTTTCAAATCGTGTCCAGCAAGCTTTATTGATTTTCTTGTAAGTCTGTAAATGATCTTCAGAAAACGCCACATTATTTTCGGTTAAAACATGCCCTAATGCCATTTTTTCAGAAGCATCAAAATCATACAGGGTATTATCCAGATCAAAAAAAAGATATTTATAATCCATACGACAACATGCAATTATTTCACTATAAAATATACACAAATAATCCATATCTAAATCACGCAACAATACATACCCATGCCTTTATAATAAATTATAAAAAATATAAATATATAAGTTTGCAATTTTATAGAAAAACATTATTAAATTTGGTTACTTTTTCCCATTTTTACGGTCACAATTTAAGGAAGATTGTGGATATTTCCCGTCACCTAGAAGGAAATTAATATTGGTGTCTGAACCAGTACTTACCCGCTTGCCTTTACGACGGAGCAAAACCATGCCTAACCAAACATATCAACTGATAAGAAGTTGTTCTTTTATTAATTTTTCAAAAACAAAACTTTGATTCAATGAGATCAATTCCCTTTTGGTGCATAGTACTATTAGTATGGATAGTCGGGGGTATCTTCGCATTCCAGAACCTGCTGGGTTGCTGTGGATTCGCCGGAGCACCTCTGCTTATCAAAGACGGAGCAACCACTGTAGGACAATGTAGTTCCAACCTTTTATTTGGTGCTTCTGCATTTGTTCCCATGATGGGTGACGAAGTCAAAACCGAATACAAAGACGTAGGGGCCTACTTGAAAGCAAACCCAGACAAAAACATCATGCTAACCGGGCTGTATGGCAAATCAGAAACCTTCAAAAAAGGAACTGGTGGCTTTGATAATTTGGGATTGGCTCGTGCTGATGCTGTAAAAAAACACCTGTTGGCCTTGGGTGTTCCAGCGGGGCAATTGCTGACCGGAGCCAAGTTAGCCGATGTGGATGAATTTGAGGGCAAGGTACATGGCCCTATGGAATACACCATCAACGGTTTAAACAGAAATATTTCTATCAAAGATGGAACGGCTTTCAGTGCCGGGGTTGCCGACAATTTCTTGTTCACCAAAGGTGGTTTTGAGCATGCCAAGCCTGTATCAAAAGAATTGAATGATGTTTTTGCCAAAACGGCTACTTACCTGAAAGGCAACGCCAAAAGATCCATTTCTTTGACTGGCCTTTATGGCAAAGACGAGAAATATACCGGAATCCTTTCTAATCTCGGATTAGCCAGAGCCAATGATGTAAAAAATTACCTTATCTCATTGGGTGCTCCTGCCGGACAAATCAATACGCTCGCTCAGGAGAAATCAGGGATTAAATTCATCAATAACTACATGACCAACGGTGTTACTTATGCCTTTGATGGTGCTGCGGATACGGGCAACCGCCTTGCAGAAGTGGAAGCTAGGCTGAAAGCGAACCCGATGATCCTTTATTTTGAAACCAATTCCGACAAGCTTAACCTAAATAGCGAGCAACGCAAATATTTCTCAGACCTTATCTATTATCTGGATAATAAAAAGGGCGCAAAGGTATTTTCTACCGGGCACACGGATAACGCTGGACAAGCAGATTCCAATAGAAGACTGGGTAGAAAAAGAGCACAATTCGTGGTTAACTACCTAGCTAAAAACGGGATCAACACCCGTGCCATTCAAACAAAGTCCGAGGGGCAAAACAAACCGATTGCCACTAATAATACAGAGGAAGGCAAGGCGAAAAACAGGCGTGTCGAAATTACTGTACAATAAAAACAGACTCAAAATAAATAGCTGAATTTAGAAGTATAAAGTTTCTAAATTCAGCTATCCAAACTATTTTCATTCATTAAAATCAATTCTAAACCATAATTATCATGTTATTATTCTTTTGTTCATTCTGGCCCTGGCTGATTGCCGCAGGAGCTGCTTTACTTGGAGGAATCATAGGCTGGTTGTTAAGAAGAAACAGAATCAGTGAGCTAGAAACCGTCATTAAAGGAAAAGATAAATCTTATTTACAATTAAAAGGGGACTATGATGGTACCTTGAATAATTACAATAGTCTTCACGGTCGTTATAATGATCTTGAAGTTCAAGAAAAATCAGTGTCGGCTTCGCTTTCTAATTGGATGGCAAAATACAAAACCCTAGAAACGGATTTTGGAAAACTTGAAGTATCTAAAAATAGTCTGAATACAGAATACCTCGGGTTTAAATCTGAAGCAGATACCAAATACGGTAAACTTCAAACCGAGTATAATGGGGTGAATACCAAGTACGAAGAGTTGTTAGCTCGGTTCAAAAAATACGAGGTTAACTATAAAGAACTTGAAGGTTCTAATGCGAAATTAAAAGCAGAACTGGCCAAATACAAAAAAGACAGTGAAGCCAAACTTGCTGACTGGAGTTTGAAATTTGGTAATTTGAAAACGGATTATGATGGCATCTCTGCAGAGAATAAAAATTATGCCGCTCAGATCGGAACCATCACCGAGGAGAAAGATGCGATTGCATTGAATTTCTCCAACTACCAGAAAGATGCTGATGCCAAATTAAATGGCTGGGAAGTTAAGTTCGGAGACCTGAATACTAAATATGAAGCATTGCTTGCCGAAAGAGATGGCCTGAATATAAAATATGGAGAGTTAGAAGGTAAGTACAACGCGCTAAATGGTCAGTATGAAGAACTTACGGCCAACTATAATGCTTTAAATAAAAAATACACAGAACTTGACGGCGAATATAAACAAACTAGTGATGAACTTGCCAAACTCAATAAAGATTACAGTAAACTAAAGATCGAGTGGAATACTTGGAAATCTAAGTACAATAAACTAAATACTAGCCACACCGAGATCATTAAAGGTTGGGAAACCAAATACGGTGACCTAGAAAAGTCCAACTCAGTTGCCATTAAAGGTTGGGAAACCAAGTACACAGATTACGAAGGGCAATACAATAAACTTAAAGCCCAAAATGACGACGCTATTAAAAAGTGGGAGTCTGAGTACAACATCTTACTCGGTCGTTTTGATGATTTGAAAAAACAGAATCAAACATTAGAAGGACAGGTTAAAGACTTGAACGCATCCATTTCCAGCAAGGAGAACGAAGGTAACGAGGCCATCAAGGGTTGGGAATCCAAGTACAATATCCTACTGGGTCGCTTCGGAGATTTGGAGAAACAAAGCAAAGACTACGAAGGGCAGATCAACCAGCTCAGCGCATCCATTTCCAGCAAGGAGAACGAGGGCAACGAGGCCATCAAGGGTTGGGAATCTAAGTACAATATCCTACTCGGTCGCTTCGGTGATTTGGAGAAACAAAGCAAAGAATACGAAGGGC
>JAHDGC010000658.1 GCA_020627865.1 Saprospiraceae bacterium
TACGACCTTTTTTATTCTTTTCCAAATTTAGCCCTAAAAACTGTACGAACCATTGATATAACGCCTTCGACATCAACCTCAATTTCTTCCCCCACTTTTTCCCGTTTATGTTTTTTCAATATTTCATCATATACTGCCTTCATTTTTTCTTTCATAGTCTGTCTTGTTTTAGTTGGTACTTCTTGCATTGGTTTCGTTTTAAGAATTAAATAATTTATTTCATAACATCAGGAATGCAAGACAAAGGTATTATTGTTTTTATTCAAATGAATTACCAAAAATAGTAAAAAGGCTACTAAAAATAGTAATAGGGAAATACTGTTGTGGTGTTTGATTTGAATACAAAACCGTAGAGACGCAATGCATTGCGTCTCTACGGTTTTGTATTCAGCATACCCCGATGCTCTGCGTCGGAAAACATTATAATGTTTAGCCTTGTGGGGCGATACCCCGTACCCTTTGGGTCGGGGTAGTTCATTTTAGGCGGGAATTATAAGTGAAATGAACCCTCGATAGATTTTGCCGTTTGTTTCAAATCTAGTCGATAGCTCAAATCTATCGACTAGATTTGAGCTGAAGTTATTTTGTATGTCTTGAAAAAGCATAACCTCAATCCCCCTTGACCCGAATCTCCAGCTTTGCCCGTTCCAACACTTTCTCAAGCTGTCCTGTAGGAGGAAACACCATTGCTATTTCCAGAATTTTCCGCAAGGGCACAAAATGATCATCAAATTTTCGTGCCGGCTGCGCTGTAGCATTTATCGTCAAATCTGAAGAAACAAAACACAGGTAAGCCAGATACTTTTTACTTTTAAGATGATAAGTACTGACATAATAAAACGGGGTTCCTTCTTTTTTATACATCAAAAATAGCGGATGGCTCAAGAACCGCTCGCTCCATTCCGATATAATCGGTTCTTCATAATATGGATAAAAAATAGGGTGGGCGTCAACTCCTGCCTCAGCAAAAGTTACCTGAAGAGCCTTCATTTTTGACTTCAATATTTCTAAAGGAATATCTCCTGCCTCTATATTGTTGTAGGGGAGCCAATTTTCTGTTATAACATCGAAGTAATCAACGTCACCTATCCTTGCCTTGTAATCAAAGTGAGCGTATCCGGGCACAACATAACCGGGATAATAATATTGATAACCGTGTTCCAATCCATAGGCGATTTCCAATAACATGGTATAGTACCCGAGGGAATACTGTTTGTACTCCGGATCATAAACGCCTTGGATACTCGTAAGACTATTTTTACCCAAATCAAAGAAGCTATAGGCAACTAATTTATCATCATGATAAACATTAATCTCTTTGGTATTGAAAATATTTCTTTCTTGCCCATCAAATAAGTATTGATCCAAACAGCTATATATGTTGCCCCGAAAATCTACCCGATATTTGTCAAACAATTTTACCTTTTCCGTATCCAAATTACAAGCCTTAATTTCGTAGCGAAAAAGCTTATCATTCTTCCGCATCAACTTCCGATTACTTTTACTAAACCCGAAGCCTTCCAACTCAAGCCTTAGCCACAAGGTAGAGTAAAAACTTTTACCAATATTGAGAAACCAAGTCGTAAAAATAGTTTGCCCCATCCGGTACCAGCCTTTATGCAGGTATTGGTCTAGTGCTTCGGCAGATAAAGATGATGGCCTTTCTTTTTCGTTGTACATTTATTGTAATCATGTAAAAAATAGTCAAGAAAAAACAAAGATAAAAAGAGCCATCGTGATATTCAATTGATCTTGGTGTTAATTTGAAATTTTCAAACCTTAATAAAAATCCTCCGCCTGTACAAAACCGTAAGTATTGCCCCAAAAAACAAAATATGCAAAACAGCAAAAAGCAACGAACCATTCATATTGCCCGCAAAGGGAACCAGTAATTTATAAAGGGCATCATAAGCATGCGTCTCTCCCCACGGGATAGCATACAACAATTTAACCCACAACATGGATAGGGTATAGGCAAACAAAGAATTCATCCCGAACACCAATAAAAAATCACTCCTTTCTCGGAAAGCCTTCCACTTAAAAAGTAAGATAAAAAGGTACAGAAAAATGAGCGCAAAACCAGTCGTATATAAAACATAAGAACTTGTCCACAGAGATTTATTAATCGGGAAAACCATTCCCCAGAGAAACCCGACCACAATGCAGGCAAGCCCGACGATACGAAGTAGGCGACTGTATACTATTCTGTCTTCCCTTGCCAAGATGAGTTGTGCCGTGAGGTATCCAAGAATAACATTGGCGGTAGCCGGAAGCGTGCTGAGTAAGCCTTCCGGATCAAAGGGGATGCCCTTGCCTTGCCAAAGGTGTGTTGCCCCAAAAATCTTCAGGTCGATCTGTCGAACCAGATTCTCTGAAAGCCCATAGGGCGTTTCCTCAACAAATCCCCAAAGCAAGCCCCAATAGGATAACAAAACTCCAGCAGCAACCAAAATCAATTGTTTGGTATTGAGCAACAGGCATAAAAATGAGGCCAAACAAAAAGCCAGCGCAATGCGTTGCAAGACCCCCATGATTCTGAGGGAAGAGAGTTCTAGATTGACAAATGGGAAAGCATTGATAAACAAGCCAATTGCAAAGATTAGAAAACTTCTTTTGATAATTTTCCAACTCAAATTTTTTGTCAACTGGTGCCCCTGCTTCTTGAACGAGTACCACATGGAAACACCGACAATAAAAAGGAAAAATGGAAACACAAGATCAGTAGGCGTACAGCCATGCCAATCCGCATGTTGCAGCGGTGGATAAACATAAGACCAACTGCCCGGCGTATTAACCAATATCATAGCAATAATGGTGAACCCTCGGAAAGCATCAAGAGCGAGAAAGCGATTTGGTTTTTCCATTCGATAAAATTAATAAAAAATTTCAAAGAATAGAACTCGCTGAAAAATAAGTATTTACCTGAAGTTTGTTCTATAATCAGGCTTTTATTGGGGATGGGCTTTGAACATTAATCAACAATTTCTGTTCGGCTATTACCCTTTGCACTATAAATATAAAAAAGGAGCTTGCCCGAAATTTGAGTACTTTTCATCCATGCTCAAATTCGGACAAGCTCCCGAAGGATTGCACAATTTACATTTCTTTACAGATTTCTTTTCTATCTTATAACATGAGCCCTCGATCATGAAAATGAGAAAGAAAATTAAAACCTATCCAGATCTGCCAAGTGAGAACGTTATCTCACTCCATTATGCAAAACTGTCATCATCTGGATTTACCAGGGGTTTCTTTTGTGTATATACTGCACTAGAGAACGAATAAAGAAAACTTGCCTGAAGTTTGCTGGTATACCAAAATTAGGCAAGCTTGGATATCGATTAGTACTAAAAATAATTCCTTATCAGTTTTCGGTAATTCGTCCAATGGTGGATAAGACCGCTAGATTGGGAATGCGTATATGTGATAATAGTTGTGAAATTCAAGAGTTGTGAAAATGAAAGTAGAGGTACTTTTTTCATGGGAAAAGATTGGCAACAAGTGATGGTTAAATGGATAAATTTCTGCGTGCTATAAAAAATTAAATAGATGATTTTTAGTTCATCATTATGGATGATAAAAATAGTCTAGAATATAAAATTTATGTATTAAATGAATGCATCAAAAACACTTGATATGGAAATTGCTATACGACAAAAGCACACATTCAGGTATAAAACTTTCATTGTTAATATATTATGAATGTTTATATGTTTTTGCGAATGGATGAATGTAACCTTATAGCTTGAGGGCTTTGTTGGTTTTTATAGATGTGTTCATAAAAAATGGAGCGACCCATATTTGAATCGCTCCATTTCATGGTGTCAATGAGTGTTAGTAAATTACTCAAGACAAGTTGTTTCTTAATTTCCAATTATAAGCGTACCATTATCCGCTGCACAGCAATTCCCGCCAGTTATATTTACTAATGCACTGCCTTTTTCCGTCGGAATCTTAATCTCACACATACCACTAGCTTCGGCGGCACAAGTGACGGATTGGTCGGCCAAAGCACAGATCTCCACGTTCAGTGGGCCGTCACTGGCTTCCAGTGTAAGATCGGTTATCTCTACCTCCACATTGATGGTCGGGCTGGCCGCATTGTCGGGGACTGTTATGGTTGCACACATTCTGCCGTCTGGTTCAAGCACGCCTGTTTCGGTTACGAAATCCAAACCGGCATCTAGGCAAACCTTGACGAAATCCAGTTCATCGACAGCACCGCCTGTGGCATCGTCGTTTTGTGCATTTGTTGTTATGGAAATGGTTTGGGTGGTAGCGGGTGTGCAAGGGTCGAGGGAGACGTCTGCGGCAGAGATTGCAAAGGCATTAGGCTGTATCACCCCCGCTATATCTAACCGAACACCCGGGCTGAAATCCCCATCTGCCATTTCACTACAACGGTTATTCGCTACAATATTAAAATCAATTTGTTCTCCAGAAATAACAGCACAATCTGTGGTGACTTGAAATTTCAGGAAAAGCTCATTTAAATTTTCAGGTAAATTTGCAGCGGTAGCCCCGGGAAATCCATCGGAGAAACCGGGAAACGATCCGCTCGCATCATTGATATTGGTGTAGGTGAAAGCTCCGTTTCCGCCATCTATAGGA
>JAHDGC010000007.1 GCA_020627865.1 Saprospiraceae bacterium
GGCTGTAGGGGATGCTGCCATCGCCTTTGACCCGCTATCTTCTCATGGTATTTCCAATGCGATCTATGGCGCAAAAACATCTGCCGAGGCCATCGTCTCATTTTTGAAAGGAGAAAAACAAGCGCTGCGCATTTATGAAAATACTTTATCCCGTATCTTCGAAGCCTATTTAAAAAGCAAGTCGAGCTCGTATACCGCAGAGAGCCGTTGGGCAAATTCCAGCTTTTGGAAAGCCTATCATACTGTTCACCGATTTTAGAATACTACTCACCGAATAATTCAATATAAGTAATTAAATTTATATAACTTTTTTTATATTGCGTAATATTGAATATCCAAACAAACAACACAATCACATAACTATTTGCTGGTTTTGATACTATAGGTCTTTATGTCATACATAAGGCTTCTCCACTATTTCTATAACCCAAAGTATTAAACAATCATGACTACGCACGAAGACATTTTTAATGAAGAAGCATTTTATACCATCTCCAAAGAAAAACAACGTTCATGGAATTCCATAGACCTTGTTTTTATCCAACAGGTATTGCTTATTATCCAAAACAACATGAATGATGAAACATTTAATGCCGCCACTCTGGCTCAAAAAAGTTTCGTCAGTATCTCCCAATTAAACAGGCGATTAAAAAAACTTTTAAATATTTCCTCTGCAAGTTTGATTCGTCATATCCGTATGCATTATGCTATAGAACTGCTCACCAACAAAGGTTTTTCTATTCGAAGAACGGCCTTCGAAGTAGGGTATAAAAATCAGGCGAACTTTTGTCGTTGTTTTAAAAAGATGTATGGGGTTGCGCCTTCGAGGTTGGGGGGAGAAAGAGATTTTGATGAATATAAGGGATGATGTTCTAAGTATTTATATATCTAAATAGGAAGACCAATATTCAACTTGAGTATTGGTCTTTTGTTTTTTGATAATTTTTTTATGAAAAAAAATAAAAATATAAGGTTACCTTTTCTTTCTGTAATACATTAATAGTAAACACAATATGTTGAGCGTGTTGATAACATAAAAAAACGATTTACAACACGCCAATATGTGTATAGTTTGATAAGTAATTATGTTGTTGTTTAAATAATTTATAACAATATATTTTACAACTTGTCAAGCACCCCAAAAAGTATTTTATTAATTTATTTCATAACCTTTTTAAAAAACACAATGATGTCAAAAGAATCAAAAAATGCAGTTGGATTATTTCCAGTAACTTACGAAAACAAATCTATACCAGGAGGTTTATCTCTTAAAGTCTCTTTAGTTGTATCTACGGTGACGAAAGAAGTTAACGGTATTGCCCATATCACACAAGCAACCAATCCTCCTTTAGATATCACCTCTAAAGTTCATGGAGATTACACCTACATGTGTACGATGAAAAACTGCCATATTTTGGTAACGGCTACAGGCTATCCAGAAATCCACTGGCCTAAAGGTGCAGGTCATGGCCCTGTAATTTTGCCGAATGTACAGCTGAGAATGATCTTGGAAGACGATTGGAGTGGGGGTACTGTAAACCTAAAGTATCGGGATAGTCTTGCCGGCCCTTGGAAAGAAGTAACTTTCCCTGTGGAACTTGCCAATGCTGTTCCTGTTGCCCAAACAGCATAAGCCAAATGAAAACGGAGTCGCAATATATTACGGCTCCGTTTTCTATGTTTTTCAGATATTAGGTAAAAGTTGTAGCAGGTAGAGGTCAATTGGAAATTGATCGAAAAAAATCCCTGTCTGCCTAAGGCACATCAGGCAGGAAGAAAATCAAGTGAATCTCATAAATCATGGTTCAGACATTCACGATATTTTCTTAACTTCCTTGCGCCACTCGCTCCTTCTCCGTAACATACAACGCCCGCAACTGATCCATAGAAGCCTCATTCACAAAATAATTCAAATGATGCCCCACGATCTCATATTCCGCAACCCCAAAACTACTCGGAATCGCCTTGATCTCATCCACACCAACAGCAATATCATTTGGTACATCATGGTTGGCAAAATTTCCTGTTTTTAATAAGACATTTTCAACAAAACGAGCCATTGCTGTATCCCCGTGTGTAACGTACTGGGTAATATCCCCGGCAATAACGGTGTACTTCGTCGAAGGTTTTGGATTCTTGAAAAGTCCTTGAATAAATTTGCTATCCGGGGCCATCTGACCCAAGGTTTTTGTTACTTTTTTAGAAGCCGAGACACCTTTAGTAAAGCGACTAAATTGGCTGAGGATTGTCCCGACTAGTGGTTTGGCAAAATTCAAAGCCATGCCCATCAAATTAGTTAAGGTGCCCAAGTACTGTGGAACATTACCAAAAGGAGAACCGCCATTCGGTGTGCCAAACATAATCATTTGATCAACCAAATTATCGCCCTTGCGGACATGCTCAATCATGTAGCGACTCACTAAACCACCCATCGAGTGCGCGATAATATCAAAGGTTTTGCCATCGTCTTTTCCTAAACCAACTGCCTCCAATTGTTTGTTTAAATCTTTGGCTGTATTTTCAATTGGTTCATTCAAATTTTCATAATCATAAGTCAGCATCAAATCGTAGTGGCCTTCATCCACGAGGAACATTAAATGTTTCGCCATGTTTTTGGTGTCTCCAATAATGCCATGTACGACCAGCAAAATTTTGTTGGCTTTATTTACTTTGGATTTAATCGCGGATTTTGACCGAACTAATTTTCCCTTCGCGTTAATCTGAGCATATCGCAACAAAAATATTTCGTCTTTCATGCCTGCGACTTTCAACAAGCAAAACCATAACGATCTGGTCAGACTTCTGGTTTTTCTTTTTCTATTCAAATCATCTACGGCGGGAATATGGTCAATCTTGATGTTGGTGCTGCCATCTTCGTTTTTGGTAGCTATGCCGACGGGGATGACAAATTCTCCATCATAGGTGACCGGAACAAAATATTCGCCTGCTTTCAATTTTTTATGCACCGTTATTTCCAATGGCCTATCCTTCAAGGAAGCTTCGTTCTCAATGCCACTCAATTCAATAATGGATTTATCCTGCGAGCCTCTTGTTGGGGAAAGGTTCACGACTTCTCCTGCATTTTGGAAAATATCTGGCAGTTCCCGTGTCGGATGTATGCTCCTTGTTGGAGATTTTGCCGGAGCGAAACCAACATCCGCTTTGAAAGAAGGATGTTTTTTGAACGTAATCCCTTCTGCGAGTTCAACGGATCGGCTACCAATAGCATTCACTTGTCGAATAGTATTCACCGTAATGGTTTGGGTCATCCAATCCGCTTCTGCCTTTTTCCGTTTGTAAGCATCCCTAGTGATGGTTCCCCGCGTGGCACCCTTGATAACTCCAAGTTCAAAACCTTCAGAAGAAAACTTATAATCATCAAATGGGTCTGTTGCAATGAGGACTTTAAAAATATCGGTGACTTCATTGTCTTTGGGGTTGGAAATGTAAAGACCGTGTTGGTCATCCATGGTAATCCAATCCGAATTGCTAGAGATTTCTTGGCAGGTAAAATGTGGACTAACGCCAAACTCTGGAGATAAATGTACGAGAGAAACATACAGCTTACTGTCACTGGTATTGCGCGCTTTTATTTGATACCAAATGACATGAGAAGGTTCCCCCTTTTTATCATCCGGTTTTGCTTTTGGATAATTCAAGGTAACGGTATCGGACTCTGCTTCTTCCAAATCGCCATTTTTATTTTCTTCAAAGAAAGCAACTTCAATAGCATTGTCGGCCAATTGGGTATGCTCATTTTTCAACCCAGCCAGTCGTTCCCATTCCTCAATTTTTTCCAAAATGCTAACAATATAACTTACAGAAGATTTGGTGACTTTCTCCATCCCGTGAATGAGCTTCTTATTTTCCGTAAGGTAAATCACGACCTGATCCTCATCGACACAAAGTTTGTATTTGGCATGATCCGCAGTATCCGAAATCAGTAGAAAAGGAGAGGCCTGTTTTTTGTAAAGCGATTTAAATTTCGTCTTGGCCTTGCCTTCTCCTTCCAGCAAAACAGACATGCCTGTAGGTAAGGAAACAATCTCCCCTTGGAACTGCGCCTCATCATCGCCATAATCAAAATCGAGGATACATTCTTTCAATTTGACTTCCTTCACTTTTACCGTCTCAATAACATCCTCCCGATCTTCAGCTTCTGTAATATCTGGGAAAATCGCGACCTGAATTTCTTGGTATTTTTCTGGATCTGTTGGCAATCCGTGAATGGCACCATACTCCATCCGCCACTTACCGTCCACATATTTTATCAAATGCTGTTGGGTACTGGCAACCGCTTTGGCCATCAAAAATATCTTGTTAGGATTGAATTGCTCATAAGCATAAATCCCAGGCATTTGAACGGTGCTCTTCTGGCGGATTGTTCCTCGTATTTGTGCAAACAAGTCCGAGTAACTGACCCGTTTATTTTTTTCTAATACATCCAATAACGTACTACTAAACAAGCCGCGCCCGTCTTTGGTTTCCCAAGCCTGTTCATCCCGATCACAAGCCGACAATACAATATGCTTGGAGTGAGGGATGCTCAGCTTTCCCGTTTCTTTCAACATTTTAGGATAATAATCATTGCCATCTAGCATGTAACTATCCAAGGTTCTGAGATCGTCTCTTTGTTCTGAAAAACGAGATTTACCCAAAACATTTTCTTGCTGCGATAGACCTCTCGTAATAGAACCAGAATGGCAAGAATCGGCTAGAAAAACCGTATTCACACCTTCAGGAACCATGTGCAATAACAAAGCGATTTCCTTATCCGCAAGGTCATATTTGTCCGGTAATCTACTATCATAACAAACCAGAGTTTCGTCTTGCTTCTTTGGATCAAAAGGCTCGAATTCTTTCGCGGTTGGTGCAAAGGAACCATGACCACAATAGTAGAAGAAAGCAGTATCCCCGGACTCGGTTTTTTCAATCAAATGTTCCTGAAAAGCATGGATCACACCTTCCCGTGTAGCCTCTTCATTCCGGAGTACCTTGAGGGAAAGCCCTGCGGATTTGTAATTTTCTTTTAAGAAATTTTCCATCGCAGCAAGATCATTCATGCAACCGTTCAAGGAGCTGACACCAGAATTTGGATGGTAATCATTGATCCCTACAAGAAGGGCTTGAAGTTTTGCCATAATAAAATTTTGTTTTATGGTTTTTAAAAAAAATGGGGTCAAATCTAACACTTGCCTGCTTTGTCCGCAAGGACAAGCAGGTCTAAAATCTAGAAGCGCAGCGCCTGCCTGCTTGTCGCACGACAGGCAGGATCTAAAATCTAAATACTAATACTATTCAATATCTCAGACGGCTTCAAAAATTTATAAGGAAAATCCCGAGCGGTATTCCGTAAGTTAATCTGATGCTCTGCCAAATCCAGTTCCTGTTGGAAATCTTTGATGAAGCTCAGTACGGTATCATCCTCAAAATCATGCTTGTTGTAAAAACCCAATCGGTCATAATGATAAACTGTCAAGGCCGAAACCACTTCCAATTGCATCAAACTAATGCGCTCCTTAGGCAGGAAGTTAATAACATCATCTATGGTTTTTGGTGCCTCTGTTTGCTCAAAAGGACAATAGGCCGCTAATGGCATATTCGGAAGATTAGCCATGTAATCATATTGTGAGAAATTTACAGCACTGTGTTGACCACTGCAAGTAAATAACAGATTGGTGAGCAAGTCAATCAATTGAATCCGTGTTTTAATTTGCGCAGGCATATCTTTTACGCGGCCATATTGCTCATCGGCAAGTTCTGCGGCCCAAGCTTGTAGCTCTATATCTTCTTTGACGGCAGCATTATTTTTGTAATAATACTTGATATACTTACTAATAAATTTACTGATGGCATTCCAAATCAAAAGACCATCATCCCGATAAGGGTAATGCGGTAAAGCTTCTGTATCATCCAAGCCTCTATTTTTAATGTGCTTCATGAAAGAAAACTCTTTAATTGACCATAGTTTGTATTCATTGGTAATAATCTTGTGGGAGTCTTCTATACTTCCAGCCAACAAGTTATCTACGGGGCCGTGTGGCTGTATAAGGCTTGTTCTTCCAGCCTCATTATTGACCAGTAAAAAGCGGAAGTGTGGCTTGAGTAATAAACTGACGGGATGGTTCTCGGCCATTTGACGAGCCATTGAAATGGCGAAAGGAGCCATAACAAAATGGGTATGACAAAGGTGTGGCCCCATTTCATGGTGGTTAGAATCAGCAACCTGCACACACATTTTTGCCATCATCCAATCAATAGGATCAGGACTTTGTGGCGTATAAATCGGATCGTCCGGTTTTACCTGAATCGCAACAGGCATCAATTGTCCATGATTGGCATGCCCCATGAGTTGTTTTGTCCATGCATGACTATGCTCTGTACTCCAGAAAAATACGGCCTTAGGGACGGGCAAGTATTTTAGCATTTTATCATTGGAATCCATTACCGGACTTACGAAAGAAAGGTCACTATAGTCGACATAAAATAACCGACCTTGTTTTATCGCATCTTCATAAGTCGTGTTGTATCCCGGAATCTTTGTTGACTTAGATCCCAGCTTGAAAGGCATCTGACTCCATGTGGCAATCGTGGTAAGTTTCATCGGGTTAGCCCCAGAGAGTCGCTGTTCTCCAAAAGCTGCATCAGTACGCCAAGTATTGAGTGTTGTGGGGTTGGGAAGGAGTTGGAAAAGGTGTTCGAAGCTTTCCAGTGATTTGGGCGGATTGAGAACTTTTTCCAATTTAGCAAGTTTGACATCTCCAAAAACTTTGGCCGTTTTCAATCCTCTTCCTAATTTATATTTCGTAGAAAATGCTTCTTCCTTCGGAACGGATTCTAGCATCGGCAGAGGGGAAAGATAATCGTGGTTGTACTTATATTTATATCGGGTTTCTTTTATCGCTGCTTTTCTTGCTTTAGGATCAGAATCATTTTGCGGAAGGCTTGGATCAGGTTTTTTTTTGTGAAAAATCCCCCTGGATTCTTCGTCTTTTCGCTTAGCTTCTTGTGCTGCCTCATGTTGGGCAATTTGATTCATGGCAGCATCGACGGTTCTTTGGTGTTCGTCGATGATTTGTTGTTCGAGCAAGGCTCCTCTGTTTTGTTCCATTTTAGTTGAATTGAGATTTTGAAAAAATATTTTAATTATTTGTACAATGCAGAGACAAATTAATAAATATTTTTTAAAATAATATAATATCGGAACTTTATTTCTAGATTATTTTATAGAACAGAAGGATTCTTACTTGAGATATTTGTGATGAGAAAAGATTACATTCTATCAAGCTTGAGCAAGCGATAAAATAATGCCTTGTCTATAGATTCCACCGATCCCGATTGCATCCCCGCAATACTAATCCCTTCAATGGCATACCGTACCAAGCGCAAGGTAGGGAAGCCAATCCCTGCCGTCATTCTCCTAACCTGTCGATTTTTTCCTTCCTGTAAAGTCAGGCTTAGCCAAGTGGTTGGAATATTTTTTCTTACTCGAATAGGGGGAACTCTTTCCGGAAGTTCAGGTGCGTTTTCCAACAAAAAAGCTTTTGCCGGAAGCGTATGTATTTCCTTTTTTCTAACCCGTATTGTCATGCCTTCACGAATAGGGTCAAGGTCTGCCGCCTTGGGTGCACCATCAACCTGCACCCAATAAGTGCGGCTGTGTTGCCATTTAGGATTGAGTAGTTTTGCATTAACGTTCTTGTCATTGGTCAAGAGCAATAAGCCCTCACTATCATTATCCAACCGACCAACGGGATATACATCTTTGGGAAAATCAAACAGATCGGCTAAGGTAGCTTGCCCCGGAATTTCAGGCGTGAACTGGCTCAACACCTGAAAGGGCTTGTATATTTTATAATAGACTTTCTGCACAAAAATGGATTGATAGTTTGGCTTTTTTGACAATTCCCGTGAATATCTGAACCCTGATTTTCTTGATGAATAGATTACCTTGAAAACCCAAGTAACCAGCACCATACCCGCCTGACTTTTGACAGTTCCACCCGCGGAACGACCTGCCTGCGTATCCGCAGGATAGGCAGGTCTAACATCTAAGAGCGCAGCGATCTAACATCTAAAACCTAAACATTAAACCGAAAGTGCATCACATCACCATCCTGAACCACATAATCTTTTCCTTCCACACCCATTTTTCCAGCTTCCTTAACCGCCTGCTCAGAGCCAAACTGTATGAAATTCTGATAAGCAATAACCTCTGCCCGTATGAACCCCTTTTCAAAATCAGTATGGATAACCCCGGCAGCTTGTGGCGCATGCGTCCCTTCCATGATTGTCCATGCCCTCACTTCTTTCTCTCCCGCCGTAAAATAAGTAATCAACTTTAGCAATTTGTAACAAGCCATAATCAACTTATTAACGCCTGGCTCCTTAAGCCCCATATCCTCTAGAAACTCCATGCGCTCTTCCTTGCTCTCCAGCTCTGCAATATCTGCTTCTATGCCAGCACTGATAAAAATAACCTCTGCATTTTCATCCGCAACAGCTTCACAAAATCGCTTGGTATGCGTATTGCCTTCATGCACACTAGCCTCATCCACATTACAGACATATAAAATTGGCTTGTTGGTCAGCAACATCATTTCATTTAGAATATCCATCCCTTCTTCAATCAAATCAATAGACCTCGCCGTGTTGCCTCCTTCCAGATGTGCTTTAATTTGCTCACAATATTCCACCATTCGAACATCATCCTTATTGCCACTTTTGGCTTGCTTTTTAAACTTCTCCAACCGTTTCTCCACTGTTTCCAAATCCTTAAGCAACAATTCCGTATCAATAATTTCTTTATCCCGTACCGGATCAACACTACCATCTACATGCACCACATTATCATCTTCAAAACAACGAACCACATGAACAATCGAATTCACTTCACGGATATTAGCTAAAAATTGATTGCCCAAACCTTCTCCTTTGCTCGCTCCCTTAATCAAACCCGCTATATCCACAATTTCTATCGTTGTAGGCAACACCTTTTGGGGACTCACCAATTCCGCTAATTTATCCAATCGGGCATCTGGTACGGTAATAATGCCTATATTGGGTTCTTTAGTGGCGAAAGGATAATTGGCTGCAAGGGCTTTGGCCGAAGTCAAAGCATTAAAAAGCGTAGATTTTCCAACATTCGGAAGCCCAACAATTCCACATTTTAAACTCATGCTAAAAGTTTTTGTATTATTTTTTTTGAAAATAGAGCGCAAAGATAGCTTTTTCACATTAAAAATGCTGAAGAATTTTCATCTTTAAATCTCTAATAGTAATTTTAGTTTAAATTGCCCGCGCGTGGCCGTTCTTTAGGAAGTGAAGGAGAGAAGGGAAGGGTTTACATATTTAAATTTTTTTACAACCAATCACTAAATCATAAATCACAAATCCACCAATCACTAACCATGAATTACCTAGCTCACCTTGTGCTTTCTTATCACGATGAAGATTTACTTTTGGGAAATTTTGTAGCAGATTTCGTCAAAAATAAAGACATGCCGCAGTTTTCTACAGGTATACAACAAGGTATTATGCTACACCGGAAAATAGATGCTTTTACAGATAATCATCCCGAAGTTAAAAAGGCTACAAAAAAGTTACGGACTGTCCAGAGAAAATATGCTCCTGTAGTGGCAGATGTTTTTTATGATTATATCCTTTATCAAAATTGGGAAAAATACAACGAAATAGCATTCTTGGATTTTGAAAGAAAGGTCTATGCTATTCTTGATGACAAGAAGCATTTGTTTTCTGGAAATATAGCGGAAATAACGGCCAAAATGGTAGCCGGTCAGTGGTTAAGAGGATACCAAAGCATAGCTGGGATTGATTATGTGTTTTCAAGGCTAAAAAAGCGGGCAAGGTTTGAAAACAATTTTGAAAAAGCTGCCAAACAGCTGGAGGCGGAATATCCTAGTTTTGAGCAAACGTTCTATCTGTTTTTTCCAGAACTACAGGCTTATGTGAAAAAAATGAGTGGATAATCAAACAACCTCGTTAGGCAAATTAATTGCCTAAGAACCAAGCCCTAAACACGCTCAAGCTCCTCGATCAAGGCATGTCTTTCTGCATATAGATTTTTGAAAATAGTGACCAATTGATTAGTAAGTTCAAATTTACCTTGTTGCTTCAGGTGCTGTAAAACAGATTTGATTTTAATAGCGGCTTGTCTGCCAAGATGATTTTTCAGGTAGTTAGACAGGAGTTCCATATACAATTCCGTTACCACTGGTTCATGGTCAACAAAAAGGGCTGCATCATACTTTTGTAATAAATGAAGAGAGCTTATTTTCCGAATATAAGCCATCAATTCTTCGAACATGTTTTCCTGATAAAATATAGCGGCTTTGGCATCCTTAAGTTCTATCCTGTAGGCTTTCTGATCTATCTCTTCCAGTAGCTGATTACGGAAATCAAGCCAATTGTCCGTAATGAATTTTTTGCAAAGTTGAAAATATTGAATTTCATAATCATGAAAGAAACACAATCTGGCGTACTGTAAAATGAGGGCTTCGTTTTTTTGATCTAAAGCAATCTTGAGCAATGTTTTTTCTAACAATCTCTTTTCAATATTGTTTTCTACATTCTGTAAGGCCGAGGAGGCGAGCTGTTCGGCGTGAAGATAATTCTTTTCCGCACAAGCATTTTTAATTGCCACGGCAAGGATGTTGCGGTTATGGAGATTGGCTTCGATCAACTTTTGGGTTTCTTCTTTTCGGTTAAGCTTTTCCAGTATTTTGATTTCGAATAGCAAAAGCCGTGCACTTCGATCGGGAGAATCATTATGTTGCGATTCTTCAGTAAGAAACGCCAATAGCTGCTCATCATCTTTCGGGTCTACGGCAAGCGAGAGTAAGCAGGACATGAGATCGGTGTCAAAATCATGTGCATGGTAAAATGGCCGCTTGAACGCTTCAAAACAAAATTCCCACAGCTGTTTTTTTAGTTGTGGTGAAGTAACTTTTTTACAAAATTCTACGAGTATGTCAATACATTGTTGTATAAATGCCTTCAAAATATTAATCTGATCTGCTTGGGCAATGGCTAGCGGTAAATGTTTTAGTAAAACCCTTAGTAGGAGAAAGGCATCGGTGTAGTGCTCTAGGGCGATATCTTCATCAATCTGATTCAATAATTCTTGTATGGTTTGGTAAAGATGTTTTGCATTTCTACCTTTTATAACACCTTTTGATTTTTTCGTGTTAGAAATTGCCGCCTTGAGAATGGTACTGTATTTTTCAAAATTATCGTCTATTTCGATGACTTTGGCAAATTTCGCTTTTAGGGAGATCGCAAAATTAGGGTTGCTTTTTGCATATTCCTGGACGAAAGATTTCAGATCTGTTTCGGGGATATTTTTTAGTAATAGTGGGACAGATAACTTTTGTATGTGTTTTTTATTGGCCTGTTTTTTTTGTTGTTTTTGAGCGGCTTGCTGCAATTTTTCTTTCCTCAGAAGAAATAATGCGGAAATAATATGCTTACAAGTTTTGTTTAAGATATAAGGTTTACAATCACAACTGAATGCTTTCACCTTGGAAGGAGTGATTTGTACCTCAACTTCATAAGCCTTATCGTCATTGACTGTCGTGAACCAGAGATGCTTCTCCAATTCCTTAATTGGAGCAACTCGGTTACGTGCAATGAGTTCTTCGGCGGCCATGATTAAGCCATCATCAATGTGTTTTTCTATGTCTTTTAAGGGAAAAGGCATTTTTAGATACTGTAATTAGAAAGTGAAATTCATGTTTTTAAGGAATAATCAGGTTGTAGCCCATTACTTGAGGCTAATTGGCGAAGATGAGGCAGTTTTTTGTCAAAAATTTAAATTTAACGTTAAAAAATTATTAATTTTACGAAATCTGGAAAAAGCATTATACATTGTTTATCAGTATATTATGGCTTCTACAACTTTACGTAGGGTTCATTTTTTGGTTGCTTCTAACTCCCAGTATAATTTCTTTTCCAGCAAAAATTGTATTTTCAGGCCATGAAAAGAGTTTTCTTCGTTCGACATGCTAAATCCAGTTGGAGTGATACTTCTTTAAGCGATATCCAAAGGCCTCTAAATAAGAGAGGCTTGCGGGATGCTCCCTTTATGGCTGCTTTGCTTAAGGGCAAAGGGGTAAGTCCTGATGCCATCATCTCTAGCCCGGCAGTGCGTGCACATACTACGGCGAAATATTTTGCGCAAGCATTACTAGGAGCCGAAGACAGGGTGGTGCTTTATAAAGAGCTCTACCATGCATTTCCTAGGGATATTCTTGATGTTATTGGCAAACAACCCGATGATTTGAATGTAATATTGGTTTTCGGGCATAATCCCGGCTTTACCAGTATCGCAAATCTTTTTTCAAAGGAGTATATTGGCAATGTCCCCACTTGTGGGATTCTTGAAGTTGAGGCCAATATCAAAAAGTGGTCAGATTTGTCCGAAAAAAACGGGACAGCAGTTTCCTTTCATTATCCTAAACAATATTTTCTATAAATGCGTTTATGCTGTATGGTGTTTCTTTTGCTAGCCTCAAGCTGTGCCAAAGAGCAATCTCACGATTTTTCTTCTCAAAAAATGATGGATGTCATGATTGATATTCATTTTGCAGAAGCTTTGGTGAACAAACAACCAAAAGAATTAAGAGACAGTTTTTCCAAAATTTATCATGAACAGATTTATGAAATACATCAGATAAACAAAGATACTGTAGAATTGTTTTTCCGAAACATACAAAAGATGCCAAAACAAGGAGAAGCTTTTTATGAGAAATTATTGGAAGAGACAAAGAAGAAAACAGCTAAGATTGGAGAAAAAAAGTAAAGTCTCCCCCTGATCTAAAAAAGGAGACTTTAGCTTATGAGAGATTAATTAAAAGACTACTTCAAATATAGGTGATATTAAAGTATAATTCTATTTTTGTGATTTAAATATATTGGCTTTTTTGCCCTTAGTAGCGAGCTTGTATCCAGTTGGTTTTTATTCACGATATTTGCTATACATTTTCGCTGCTATTGCACTACATTAATTTATCATGACTAATTATGGAAAACAGTGAGGTAAGAATATTGATTGCAGATGATGAGCCAGATATCATTGAGTTTATCGGCTATAATCTTAAGAAAGAAGGTTTTCAAGTTTTTAAAGCAACAAATGGTTTAGAGGCTGAGGCATTGGTTAAGGAGATACAGCCCCACCTATTATTACTGGATATTATGATGCCGGGCTTGGATGGTGTAGAGTTGTGCAGACGATTGCGGACAGCCCCTGTAAACAAGGATTTACTCATCGCTTTCTTGACCGCTCGAATGGAAGATTATTCCCAAATCACGGCATTAGAATTAGGGGCGGATGATTACATTACCAAACCCATCAAGCCTAGGATTCTCATTAGCAGGATAAAAGCATTGCTGAGGAGAAGTGAACGCCTGAATGCCGAAACAGAAACTTTAATTAAGGTGAGTGATTTTATTATTGATAAAGAAAAATACCTCGTTTTTAGGGGAGATGAAGAAATTCAGCTGCCTAAAAAGGAGTTTGAATTGCTTTGTCTTTTAGTTTCCAAACCTGGGAAAGTTTTCGCGAGGGATGAGATTTTTAATAAAATCTGGGGTACAGATGTGATTGTCGGAAACAGAACAATAGATGTACATATCCGTAAGATAAGGGAGAAAATTGGTGAAAAGTTTATCAAAACCATCAAAGGCATTGGCTATAAATTTGAATTTTAAATTTTATAAAAATCCAACCCCGCATCAACTTGCTTTTTGGTCTGCGCTGAGCATTGCTGGCTTTGTATTGCTCGTTACGATAGTCTTGGCTGTGCTAAAATATTTGCAAGCTTCTCTACTGGTATTTTTGTTTATTTTTGTATGCAGTTTCATTGCTGCTTATCAGGTTTTTTCTTTTGCATTGAAAACCTATATCTATCGGAAGATAAAGTTGATTTACAAAAATATCAGAAGTGCTAAAATGTCTACCAAAGAAACCTTGAATACCCTTGACATGAATGAGCACCTGATTGATGCCGTAGAGCAAGAAGTGAAATCATGGACAGAAGATCAACAAAAAGAGATCGATACCTTAAAGCGACTGGAAAGCTACAGAAGGGATTTTCTCGGCAATGTTTCCCACGAAATTAAAACCCCGATTTTTAACATCCAAGGTTACGTACTTACCTTGCTTGAAGGGGGCCTTTATGACGATAATATCAACATGTCTTTTCTGCATAAGGCTGCAAAAAATCTGGAGCGACTCAATACCATCGTTGAAGATCTTGATATCATTTCTAGCTTGGAGTCTGGTCAAATGACCATGAGTAAAACAACTTTCAGTATCCGGAAGTTGACGGAAGAAGTTTTTGAGGAATTGGAAATTCTGGCTCAAGAGAAAAATATTAAACTTTATTTTAAGGAAGGGGCAAGCCAGCCATTTATGGTTGTTGCGGATCGGGAGCGAATCTGGCAAGTATTGGTAAACCTTATTACAAATGCCATAAAATATAACAAGGAAGGCGGGGTTTGTAAAGTCGCTTTTTATGACATGGATAGCGTCATCATGGTTGAAGTTGCAGATAATGGATTGGGAATTCCTCAAGAAAAACTGAAGCATGTATTCGACCGTTTCTATCGGGTGGACAAAGCCCGTTCAAGGGGGCAGGGCGGTTCCGGTTTGGGCTTAGCCATCGTAAAACATATCATTGAAGCCCATGACCAAACCATTAATGTTCGCAGTACGTTGGGAGAAGGTTCTACTTTTGGCTTTACTGTTGAAAAAGCTTAAGCTCAAGGCTCTTGTAAAAGGGACGTAGTTCCGACCCCATTTGTAGAAAAAAGGCAAAAGAATAAATTCTAGAGCCTGCCTGACAGGGTACAGCATACCGGCACCATTTCTCATCCACCTCTTTACAAGAGCCAAGCCCAAATTTATTTGAGCACAAAAAAATCCTGAAAATCTGCTAATCCAGTGAATTCTACTTCAGACTTTTGCGGATTTGATTCCTAATTTAATTAAACCCCTTTATCGTATTAATCAGATTTGACTCCGTCGTAAACTGAACATTAATATCAAGGTTGGTGTCAGCAGAAACAGTAACACTTTGTTGCCCCATATAAAAAGCGAAATCATCAATAGCGACTAAAAGCACCGTAACATTTTCTCCGATTGGAATATTAGAAAACACAATATCATTGTCAACAGGTGCCGACGCGGATACAACGGAATTTATATCTTCAAAAACAAGGAAAGCATACTGTGATTTCGTGAATGGCTCATAAGCACCTGGGGTGATTTTAACCGTAGTGGTTTCTACAGAAGGATCATAAAAATGATTTAATCCGACCCAATCCAAACGATTCAGCTCGAATTTGTAAAAGTTATCGACAAAGTTGACGTCAGCATCTGTTTCTAACAACCATTCTACGGGAGCACCCGAAAATTCAGTACTGGCCTCAGCAGTAAACAAGCTAATCTGATCTGGAGACTGGACAGAGAGTAAATTTGGAATGGATAAACTCGGTAAATGATTCAGGTGGAGTTGTTCATCTCCTGAAAATGCCTGAATGAAAAGCATCCCCGCAGATTTTGTCAGCTTTTGATTGGAAAAGGTTGATTTATTGTTTAGTATGAAATCTGCTTTGGAAAAAGCCTCGACAACCTGCAAGGAAACATTTCCGGAAACAGATGCCCCAGAGGCTTTGGTAAAGGTATTGGCTGGGATATTTAAAACGGTGCCTTCCGCTGCTGTTATGGTGTTTACTTGTGTATTATTAAGCTCAAAAATCTGCGTTTGAGATAATTGACGGGCGAAAAAGTCTTCCAAATTGTTATATTCCAAGGCATCTTCTGTTGTTGGGGTGGTATCATCAAGGACACAGGAAAAGCATATTAGCATACATCCCAAGGCAAGTGTGAGGAGGCGGCGGTCTTCGAAGTAGAACATAATTTTCGATTGAGTATATTTAATTTCAAACTCAAACTTCGGTTACAGCTTGAAGCTGCCCAAGTTTGAGGCATAAAACACGAAAATAAGAAGTTTTATGCGCAAAATTAAATTTATACGCTGTTTTCTATGGCGATCGCCTGTATGGAGAAAATACCTGCCTAATCCGGAAGAGCTACCCCAAAACTTCCCTGAATCTGGATAGGATACGTGGTGTTACTATTTGTTGCTTTTAGGGTTGCGCTAAGGTCAATCGTCAAGAGCTGGGTTGCTTGGTCATTGGCATTACGTTCGTAGGGTTGTGTATTCAAGATCTTAAGGAAAGCATCATCAGGTTGTATGGTTAAATCACTGGAAAAAATGGTGTTGTCAGCATTCCTGTAGACGATACTCGCATATGGGATTTCTTCATTTTGTACAGGGATAAGAGGGGCGGCTTTATAGCTGAAATTAGTATTGCAAATATCAGGAATTTGCTGATCAGGGAGGAGGTAACTTTGAACACAGGACATGCAGTATAAACCATCTTGATCATTCAATTCAAGGCAATTTTCCTCTCCTCCCAAGCTAGTTGATATGCTATCTTCATAAACACTGTCATTCCAAATATATTCTGCGGGGCAATCTGTATATAATACCGGATAAAAATTGACAGAATCAGGGGATACTATAATGTCGCAATTACAGGGGGGAGCAGGATCGACCTCGAAATCTATTCTTCTTTCTGTGCTTGCACTACAGCCATAAGCAGCAGTGGAGGTAAGCTTGGCCCTGAAAATCATCGAGGAGGCTTGTTGTAGGGTCGCGGATGTTCCGTCAGCGGAAGATAACAGTGTCCCGTCAAGGGTGAAAAAGTCCCACCGATGAGTCGTAATATTATCTTCTGGTTCATCAGCAATAAAAGTATATTCAATTTCCTCCGTACTAGGAAACGGTGGAGGAGAAACGGGCAAGTTGGTTATAGAATCTCCAATACCTGTGGCTTCTATCGTATTGTCAGGAATATAATTGTGTAAAGTAATGGAGAGGGAACGGCAATCCGAATCACATCCCAACTCGTGGGCTAGTTCCCCTTTAAGTTGGGAACTTGAATCTGAAACTTCATAGGAAGTAAACATGAAGAAGCCATCATCCCCCGCGACGAGATTCAAATTTTCTATTCCAATCGTACCCTCAATGAAAAATACAGGTTCCTCACCGGAAGGAAATACTGCCAAATCTGCTTCGTCTTTTTGACAAGTAGAGAAAAGGCAAGCGATCAGGCAGCAATATAGGATTAAAATGTTTTTACGCATCATTTAAAATTTGAAAAGATTGTATCCCAGTCCAATTTCGAAGTTGAGTTTTACAGGGTCTTCTACAGTTGGCAATGTTGTTTCCCCAAATCCTATCTGAGTCTCTAGTGCCGACTGGATGTTTTGTAATAATTGATTGGTTCGCCAGTTGCTGCGGATGTGCAATTGCCAATTTTTAGATAAATTAAAACTATAATAAAGCTGTATGTTTGGTGTGATTTTATCGAAACCTTCATTGTCAATTCTGGTACTTCCTGGGAGGGCATAGTCCGACAGGTACCTAGAAAGTTTTTCCGTAGGAGCAAGTACTCTTTCATTTACAGGTTTGGCAACATTGCCACGAATGACAAACAAATATCCAAGATTTATACCCAATCCTAGATGGTGTTTTCTATGTATAGCGTAATCAAGGTGAAGACCCAATTCCGTATGGTGGAATGCCGTTGGTAATAATATTTGTTCCTGTATAGTACTGCCAAAGCTATATATTTTTGCTTCAAAACTTTGTGCGTAAGGCAAGTTTCCCCCTTTTTTAGAATACAATAATTCTGTTCTTATGCCAAACTTTCTACTCACGGCAAATCTACCAAATACACCTGCTTTTAAGCCATACCAAACATCTTGTCTGTCGCTTCCTTTAGGCTTGATTAGGGTAGAGGCATATATGCCAATATGGTGTTTTTTCTTTTTGTTAAAACGGAAAGGGTCGTCAGGAATTTCCTGTACAGCAACGTCTAATTTTTCTTCATCTTGCATTTTCTCAACAGCCATTTCCTTGGTCGGTAAAGGCATCACTGGGAATATGCTTGGTTTTGCTAACTTTGTAAGCGTATTGTTTTGTTTATTTGATTTTTGATCTTGAATTTGATCTGATGGTATGGCGGTATATGCATGCTCGGGAGAATTTATTGCATAAGCATCATCATTCGTGAATGTATTATTGTTGCTTTTTTCTGTAGCATTGTCTGCCGATTTTGCATAGTATTTATTATTATCTAATGCAAAATTGTCAGGAGACTGGTTTGGTGTAACTGTGTTGTTGTGTGAACTTCTTTTTTCTACACCTGCTTTGCCAGACGTTTTCCCATCTTCTTCACGGGAAGTTGGTGTCATTTCTTTTTGCATATGAGGATAGGTTAAAGAAAGCCCCGTCTGAGCATCTATATTGATGATAGATTTTTGGCTAGGCGCAATGCCAGAAGGTTCGTATTCAAAAGTTTCTCTTTTAGTATCTTGTTCGTTATTTGTGGAAAATTCTTGTGTAGTTGTTGCTGTGCTTTCTCCAATATTTTGATTTTTTTGAGCTGACCTTTGCGTCCCTGTACTGTGAGTTGTATTGTTGTTATTTGCAATGTTTTGCTCAGTACCATTTTGTTCATTTGTATTCAAAACATTCAGTTGTGCTTTATCATTTGGTGCCTCTTGTTTGGATGGTACTTCATCTGGTAATGCTTGCATACGTACATGATCTTGCTTGGAGGAAGGGGCCGTCTCATCAAGTGAAGGAAGATTTGCCTGCGTAGCGGCAGTGTATTTTTGTAAAGAAAAAATAACACCGAAAAGCATGGTAAGGAACAATAGGCCTAGCAACCATTTTTTTATACCATTACTAGCTCGTTCCTTGTCTGCCTGCTCAATTTGCTGTAGGGCATCTTTCCAATACGCATCCTCGAATTCGAAGGTGCGTTCCTCCAGTTTCTTTTTAAAAAATTTGTCTATCTCTTTAGCCATTTCCCGTGATTTTTGAAGATTGTAGTGCTTTGCGCATAATGTCCTGAAGTTTTTTTCTTGCCGATGATAAATGCCATTTGGAAGTGCCGTCACTAATGCCCAGCATTTCCCCGACTTCTTTGTGGCTATATCCATCTATAGCATACAAATTGAAGACCTTTTGGCTGACAGGAGGCAACATTTTAATATAAGATTCAAGTTGTTCTGCATCAAAAACTTGATCTGCCGTATTGTAATCAATATAATTCTTAAATTCGTCATGATCATTATAATCAGAATATTCAATCAACTCCCTAACTTTTCTGTTTTTCCGAAATTCATCAATATTGGTATTAATCATGATCCGCCTAATCCATGCCTCAAATGGTGCCTGTGGATTGTACTTGTCCAAATTGGTTAGAATTTTCAAAAACCCCTTATTCAAAGTTGCTGCTGCTTCATCCTCATCCTGTTTATACCTGATACATACCCCCATAAGAATATTGAAGCATCGTTTGTACAATAAAAATTGTGCCTTACGATCACCCCTTTTACAATCTTCTATTATTTGAGGATCTATTTTCATTAATTAAAATGTAGTTGGTTCAAAGTGAATTTATCCGCATAAAATCATAGAACCATGTAGTTTTAGAAATTCAGGGCAGATATTTTAAATCTGCCCTGAAAGTTTTAGTCAACTATAGCTTTATAAATCGCTTACTTATATTTTGTTGCCCATTGGAAAACTGAATAAAATAAATACCAGCTTCCAAATGGGTCACATCAACTTCTGTTTTATGTTTGTTTATATTTATAGTTGAAACCAATACGCCCGTAGCAGAAAAGATGCGAATATTTTCGATCTTTTCTTGTGTGAAAGAAATTTGTAACAATTCGTTTGTAGGGTTAGGATAAACAGCAATTGCCTCACCAAAAACAATATCCTCTAATCCAGTACTGATTCCACCTTCATTGATGTAAAATTCAAAGGAGATCATTTCGCCGTCTGCTAGGTTAACCATCTCGCAAAAATGAGCCTGTCCGGGATAGTCCAGGCATAAGCTATATGTTCCTCCTGCTAAACCAACAATATTGTAATATCCGGTTTCATCCGTTACATCGAACCCTGCAATATTCCCATTCATATCAATAGCAAAAACGGTAACCCCTTCTATTGGGTTTTCTGCACTTCGGTCATCCTCCTCATGTCCCACAAGGTTGTCTCCATCTGTAATGATGCCATTGATACCGCTCAAACCTGCATCTAAACCATCTGTCGGAATAAGATAAACATCAAATTGCGAAGAATTTACAGGATAGTTTGGGAGGGTAACGATTGTAGCCTCATCCCAAAAGATTGCATACTCATGATAGGTCGGGACATAATCATCAGTAAAGACTTCTGCTTGGATAATGTAATCGCCCGGTTCAACATTAGGGAAATAGTAAGTTGTATATGCATTAGCATTCCAAAAAGAGAAGGTATCTATTGCTATCAGTGTAGCGGGGGTACCTAAAGTAGCGACGTTATAAAGGTAAGCAATACCATAATCAGGATAATTGGGGTTATTTAGGGAATCCGTTAGGTATACATTCCCCCAAATATTGTGTTGCGGGATAGGCGCTTCGTAACAGTCTTCACAAATATTCCCATTTTGATCGGTAACCGTAACGCAAGCTAAATCCCCCGGCGATACAGTTATGGATTGTGCTGTTGAGCCATCATCCCACTGATAGGTAGATACAGCATTGGGTTGCCCATAAGCTGTTAATTCATAATCTCCCGAAGCGAGTAAAGTATTGTTTATGTAACAAAATGTATCCTGATTGTTTGGGATGTAATAAAAACACTCGGTAGCCTCACAATTCAAGGCATCAATAATCGTTACACAATAATTATCTTCAAAGAATACAGAAATATTTTGGGTAGATGCACCTGTACTCCATATATAGGAGAAAGGGGCCGTTCCGTTGGCAATAGCGGAAAGATCATCATAAAGCGGATTACTGATTATATCAATAAAAACACCGCAGCTATCCACATTAGGGTCGGTAAGGATACCACATGCTGTTGCAGAACATCCGGTGTTAACATCTACAATGGTAACGCAATAAGTGGTTCCCCAATCGCTGGAACAATAAGTATCCCCAGTGAAGCCATTGTCCCAGAGATATTCGTAATTGCCATTTCCGACAGTAGTAGCTTGTAGACAATATCCGTTCTGTACAGGTGTAAGATAAACATAGCAACTGGTATCCTGAAAAGGCGTATAGTAGTAACAGTCTGCTGCCACGCATCCTACAGCATCGATGACAGATACACAATATTCCCCTTCATCTTGTACGATAATGTCGGCAGTGTTTTCTCCTGTACTCCAGATGTAAGTCAATGGGTCATTACCATTGGCAATAGCGGATAGAAAACCACTAGCATTTCCATTTTGCCCACTGATAAATACTCCACAGCTATCAACGGGATTCAGAGAATAGTAATAACAATCATAATCATAGCATCCATCTGCATCGGTGATCGTGATGCAATATTCCCCTTCTTGCGTGGGTTGAATACCTTGGGTCAGTTCTCCTGTACTCCAATTATAGGTAAATGGAGGCGTACCGTAAGCATCTGCATAAATACCGTTGCTTCCATTAGGAGAGCCATCATAAATGGTTGCGCCGCAGTCGTTCTCTACCGGTAGGGAAATGGTTACGCAGGCCGTATCCGCTCCATTCGGACAAGAGGCAGAGGTAACGATTACGCAGTACGTGCCACTTTCCGTAACTTGCAGAACACCACCTGCTGCATTATTACTATTCCAATAAAACATGTAGTCATCGGTGATAATGTTGGTATTGGCCGTCAAAACTGCTCCTGCTCCAGTAGTATCTACTTCGATCCAAACATCGCAAGGAGAATTATTCGTAGAAATGGTATAGCAGTCCGTACTTACACAACCATCAATATCTGTAATCGTGACGCAATATTGGCCATCGTCTACTGCAAGGATTTCTGAGCCGATTTCCCCAGTATTCCATTCGAAGGTAAGGGGCATTGTTCCAGAGGCATTGGCGTATAAAATTGTTTCGGTAGGTGCAATTTCCTCTGTAATATAAACACTACAGGAATCTTGAGGGGAATTACCGAACATGTCGCAAGCTACGGCTGCACATCCATCTGCGTCGGTTATGGTTACGCAATATTGGCCAAAAGCATTAGGACAGGTATAATCTAAAACAGAACCATCATCCCATGTATAGGTAAAAGGAGAGACGCCTTCTGCAACGACCTGTAAGCAAAAACCACCCTGTACGGTTTGTATCGTAGCAAAGCAGGTCGTATCTGGACGAGCCTGAAGGTTGGGGGAAACCGTTCCTGCTAATATGATGATGAATAAAGTTTGTAAAAGGTATTTCATAAAATTAACTTGGATAATAAACGTTCGATGTTTTTATATGATCAAATATAGTATTTTTTAGAAAATATTCCCGACCAAACTTTTTTGCCGGGAATATGGGCTATTCTAAAAACTACATTTTATCTCTTACACGAAATACAAGGGATATGGGTTGGGATAAAGATAAATTTTTTTTAAAAAAGATGTTTCCCTATTTTGTGAGTTGATTATCTCATGGTGAAGCAGTCTCTGCCTTGATAATACAATTAGTCTTGATTCAGCAGACAGCGTCTGACATCTAACAGCGCAGCGGTCTAACAATGAGCGCTAGCGAATGGTCTAATATCTAAACGCGAAGCGATCTAAAATCTAACAAATGCAACCACTAGCAGAAAGAATGCGTCCCCTAAATCTCGAAACCTACATCGGTCAAAAGCACTTGGTAGGCGAAGGTGCCGTATTGCGAAAAGCCATAGATTCCGGTAAAATTCCGAGCATTATCCTTTGGGGGCCACCAGGGGTCGGTAAAACGACCTTGGCGCAGATCATTGCAACGCAACTCAAAAGGCCTTTTCATATCTTGAGTGCGATCAACTCTGGGGTTAAAGACATCCGTGAAACCATATCAAAAGCTCGACGGCAACACTTTTTCGATGCACCGAATCCCATCCTTTTTATAGATGAAATCCATCGTTTTAGTAAATCACAGCAAGATTCCTTGTTGCATGCAGTAGAGAAAGGTGTTGTGAGCCTGATTGGAGCAACGACAGAAAACCCTTCTTTTGAGGTAATTTCTGCCCTCCTTTCCCGCTGTCAGGTTTATGTTTTGAAACATCTAATCAAAGAAGAATTGATTCATTTGGTAGACCATGCATTGGAGCATGATGTCATTTTGAAAAAGAAAAATATCAAGGTAAAGTCTTATGATGCTATGCTGCGGTTTTCAGGAGGAGATGCTCGTAAGATGTATAATGTGTTGGAATTGGTGGCTAATTTTCAGGAAGGCGAAGCATTGTTAGAAATTACGGATGAACTGGTAACGAGTATTGTGCAAGAGAATATGACCTTATATGATAAGGGCGGTGAACAACATTATGATATTGCATCGGCGTTGATAAAATCTATCCGGGGGAGCGATCCCAATGCAGCGGTTTATTGGTTGGCGCGAATGATCGAAGGGGGAGAGGATGTCAAATTCATTTGTCGTCGTCTGATGATTTCGGCAGCAGAGGATATCGGACTTGCTAATCCAAATGCCTTGTTGATGGCTACGACTTGTTTTCAGGCAGTAACCGCGGTGGGTTTGCCCGAAGCGCGTATTATCCTTTCAGAAGCTGTGGTTTATCTGGCGACTTCTCCTAAAAGCAATACGACTTACATGGCGATTAAGAATGCCCAGGGCTTCGTTCAGCAAACGGGAAATTTACCGGTGCCGCTTCATCTTCGTAATGCACCGACACAGTTGATGAAGAATTTAAATTATGGTAAGGATTATCAATATGCACATAGCCATGATGATAATTTTGTTGATTTGGAATATCTTCCCGAGGAGCTTAGTGGGCAGAAGTTTTTTGAGCCGGGGAGTAGTGCGGCAGAGGTTAAAATTAGGGAGCGGTTGCGGCAGATGTGGAAGGGGAAGTATGGATATTAGTGGGGAGAGGTGTTGGGGTAGATGTTAAGGGGATTTTGAATTTTATTTTTAAATATAATTTTATTGTTAATTTAAACAATGTGCACCCTTTAGGGTGGGACCCACCCAAGCAACCACGAGACCAACCCTCTTTTCGAGGTCTCAATGTTAAGCCATAAGCTTAACCCTTCAAATCCTGACATTTCAGGATAGAATTATATAGCAAGGAGCCTTCCACTCCCCGAATCGCATAAAACAACCGGATCCGCATCACTTTACGCAATTCTTCGGTACGAGAAATTTTTGTATGGTCTAAATAAATAGCAGTGACTGAATCTAGTTCAAAAGCCTATAAACTTACCCGCACAATCGACAAGTTTATATCCAACAATGGAGTAGTAAATGATAAAAGTGTATCCACTTGCTTTTGACTAAATATACGAGCATCGGTTTGCTATATTTGAAATGTATGGTCTATCTTCTTTATGCAAAGATAACAATAATAACACAAGTTTGTAAGCTTTTGGGTGATATTTTTTTGTTTTAATTCGCAATATAGTTATTTTTAGTAAGGTGATAGATAAATTTAGATACAACTTTCATCCACATTATTTGTACTTTTGCAAAAAAAACAGAAACCCGTGAAATGGATTAAATACACAATTCTCTTTTTAGTTATATTTGTGCTGGTTACCTTTGTTATTTATAAAATGGGACCAAAGGCCACCATCCCTGTATTAACGAACGACATCCTACCCTTGAATATTCCACTGACGGAATTGGATAATTATATCGCGGAAAAAGAAGCTCGTTTCCCGAATATCAAACCAGATAATCATTCCAGAATTGTTTGGGCAGACTCTACACGCACCAAAACAAAATACAGTATTGTTTACTTACATGGTTTCTCGGCGAGTGGTAAAGAAGGGGATCCCATTCACGAAGATTTGGCAGCTCGGTATGGAGCAAATCTTTATCTACCTCGATTGGCCAAACACGGCTTGGCGGAGGAAAATACTTTTATTGATCTTACCGTAGAAGAATTAATGGATTCGGCAAAGGAAGCCATTGCCATAGGAAAATTACTGGGAGAAAAAGTGATTGTACTTTCTTGTTCGACGGGTTCTACATTGGGCCTTTTTCTAACGGCCGGCAATCCAGATATCGCTGCTATCATTATGTATTCTCCTAATATAGATATGCATGATGAACGTTCGGAAGCGCTTGTTGGCCCTTGGGGGTTAGAAATTTTACGGTTCATGGTGGGAGGCGATTTCAGGGGCTTTGAGGCCAATGATGAAATTAAGAAGTATTGGAATAACCATTATCGTATCGAAGGGGTAGTTACTTTAAAGTCATTGATTAAGGCAACTATGAAGCCTGAAACCTTCGCAGCGATTACCCAACCGGCTTTTGTTGGTTACTATTATAAAAATGAGGAAGAATGCGACAAGGTGATTTCCATTCCGAAGATCAGAAAGATGTTTATTCAATTGGGAACACCAGAAAACAGTAAGGTCGAGAAACCCTTCCCTACGGTTGGTTTCCATGTGATTGGCTCCAAGTATTGGTCGCAGGATGTTCCGGCCGTTTATGCGGCTACCAAAGATTTTTTAGAAGATGTTGTAAAACTTAAACCTGTAAATGAAACCGTTGAATTACAAAGTTATTGATCTTGAAAATTGGTATCGAAAGGATATTTTTCATTTTTATAGAAATTATGATGATCCTTTTATCAACCTTACGGCAAACGTGGAGGTAACCCGCTTGCTTGAGGTATCCAAAAGAGAAGATTCTTCCTTTTTCCTGAATAGTTTATATTTGTCTATTAAGGTGGCCAATGCTATTCCAGCTTTTAAGTACAGGTTATTGGAAAACCAATTGGTGGAATACGATGTCATCACTGCAGGGTCTGCTATTTTGAATTCAGACAACAGTTTTAGCTTTTGTTATTTTGACCATTACGAATCTAGAGCAGATTTTATCAAAGCAGGTAAGGCTGAAATCGCGGCAACGCAACAGCGAAAAGGTATTGATCCTCGATCGGATGCCTTGAATATGATTCATTACTCCGTAGTGCCTTGGGTTTCCTTCACTAGTCTGAAACATGCTCGTCAATATAACAAACAAGACACGATTCCGAAAATTGTTTTTGGTAAATATTTCCAAAATGAGGAGAAAGTACTAATGCCCTTATCCATCGAGTCGCATCATTCGATGATGGATGGCTATCATATGGGCTTGTATTTTCAAAAATTCGAGGAGGCTTGTCTCAGCTTGCTTTAATATTCTTAATCCAATTCCCAAATTTTTCCTATTTTCGCAACCTAATTAAAAATAAGACGCTTTGGCAAAAACCGTGATCGACAGAAAATCATGAGAGTCAGTTAATCATGTAGATCAAGGTTCTGACATTCACAAGAATTGCCCAAGAGTAAAAAGTAAAAAATCATGCAAAATATTACAGTCATCGGAGCAGGTACAATGGGTAATGGCATCGCCCAAGTTTTGGCCATGCATAAATACAATGTTGCCCTAATGGATATTGCACAAGCTGGTCTGGACAAGGGAGTGGCCACCATTTCCAAAAGTCTGGATCGTCTCTTGAAAAAGGAAAGAATTACCGAGGAAGCGAAAACAGAAGCGCTGGGCAGAATTACTTGCTTTACGGATATGGTCGAAGCCGTCAAAGATGCAGACTTGGTCGTGGAGGCAGCGACGGAAAATGTTGACTTGAAATTAAAAATTTTTAAACAACTGGATGAGGCCGCTCCTGAAAAAGCAATCCTTGCTACAAATACCTCTTCCATTTCCATCACCAAAATTGCAGCAGTTTGCTCCCGACCGGAACAGGTTATCGGTATGCATTTTATGAATCCGGTTCCCATCATGAAATTGGTCGAGGTGATTCGGGGTTATGCGACTTCTGATGAAGTGACGGATAAAGTCATGACGCTTTCCAAAGAATTGGGGAAATCTCCTGTAGAGGTGAATGACTATCCCGGCTTTGTTGCCAATAGAATCTTGATCCCAATGATTAATGAAGCCATCATTACCTATCACGAGGGAGTGGCAGGTATCGAAGAAATTGATACCGTCATGAAATTGGGCATGGCACATCCCATGGGGCCGCTTCAACTGGCCGATTTTATCGGACTAGACGTGGTGCTTTCCATCGCGAATGTTTTATATAATGGTTTCGGTAGTGCAAAATACAAAGCTTGTCCGCTATTGGTCAATATGGTCGCGGCAGGAAAACTTGGCCGCAAGTCAGGGGAAGGTTTCTATAAGTATACACCAGGATCGAAGGAAGTCATTGTGGCAAAGGTGAAATAGCGTTACAATTTTCACGATGTTCAGAGTGCGAGTTCCTTCGGAGGGTCAGTTTATTGCCCTGTCTGCGTGACACTTGTCAGGCAGGCAGTCATAAAATGGCTGGAGGATGAGAAATCCAAAATTGTCAAAGTGTTAATAATATTCGATAAATTAAAATGCCTAAAATTCTAATTTATT
>JAHDGC010000659.1 GCA_020627865.1 Saprospiraceae bacterium
GGGATGCCCCGTGTTCCCGTCAGAACCCGTAACCACCCAGGGTTGTTGCATAAAGTTATGAATATCATTTGTGGTCATATTGAAAGAAGCTACGCGAACCGAACCTGTTTTCAAAATCTCGAAGACGGTTTCTTCCGGAGAAATTTGAAGCATCTTCGAAATTTCTAACAAGTTTTTCCCGAGAAAGGTGGAATCCCCGACCATGACCATCAGCAATTTATCAGGGCCGCCCCTGCGGGCAATATTGGTTTTAGTTTCGGCCAATATTTTTGGTTTTAATGCAGCTTGATTATACCGGATGAATAAAGAATCCGTACCGCCACTTTCTGCCCAGCGGGGGACGACAGCAGATTGCAAACCCGTAGCTGAAGCATCATAAGGATATTGATTGGCCGTAACCGCAATACCTTCTTTTTGACTCTTTTCTATCAGTTGAATAATGTCCTTACTTTGGTTCCAAACATCGACACCGAGGCATTTGATGTGGGAGATATGAATTGGCAACTTGGCCTGCCGCCCAATTTCAATCGCTTCTTCAACGGCTGCTTTCAAACCAATCGTATAAGAACCCTCATCGCGCAAATGGGTATCATAGACGCCATCATTTTTTGCCGCTATTTTAGCTAAAGCAATAATCTCTTCCGTATCCCCGTAGCTACCGGGCGCATAAAATAATCCCGTTGACAATCCAAAAGCACCTTCGTCCATTTCCTTCTGCACAAGGGATTGCATATTCTTGATTTCTTCTTCCGTGGCTTTTTTGTCACTTCTACCAACAACGAGCTTGCGTAAGGTGCCATGTCCGGTCATTAATACCGCATTAGTACCGATACCATGTTCTTCATAAAGAGCCTTAAATTCTCTAGTCGGGAAAAAACTTTGTCCATCGCTACCCACCACAACTGTCGTGATTCCTTGCATCAAGAACGGCAGGTTGTGCGACTTATCCGGCTTCTTGAGTTCCCGATCAGCATGCGTATGTGGATCTATAAATCCGGGGCATACAATTAATCCTTTAGCATCAATCGTTTTCTTGGCCTGAATGTTGGCATCTTCTTCTTTTCCTATAAAAATAATTTTATCTCCTTTCGTGGCAATGAAAATGTCTTGTTGGGGAGTGCGGCCTGCCCCGTCATAAACAGTCCCATTTTTGATCAAAATATCAGCTTGAATTTCTTTTTTTTGACAGGAGGAAAGGGAAAGTATAATTATGGAAAAGAGTAGGAGAGAAAGTCTCATTTTGTTTGTTATGAAGAAGTGAAAAAAATATACTTTGCATGGCAACAATACCGTGCAAAGTATAAGCGAATGATGTAAAACCCCCACAATGATCAAACTACCAGCACAGCATCGTCTGTCCTCTGACAATGAGCAAAGCGAATAGTCTAACGTCTGGCAGTGAGCCTGCGAACGATCTAAATCTACCGGTTCACCTCCGTCTTATCATAAATCGACAAGCCCGAAGGCGCATTAGAATTAGAATTTAATTCATTCTGCGAAATGATAAACCGTTCTGGATGTTGGGATACCCCAGTCGTATTCAACGGAAACGGCACGGAAACATCACCATCTGATTTGCGCAATCTTCTGGCATCGTTCCAAGGCATGAAAGTTCCGTAGCCAGAAACATATCTTTCTTCGATGATTTCCCGTAACAATGCTCTTGTAGGATCAATATTGTCCATATTTTCCATACCGCCAGCGGCGAAATCAATGGCTTCGTAAGCCTCATAACTCAAAGAATCTGCCTCCGAATCAACGAGGGTAAATGCATCCCCAGAATTAAGGTGGCTTCTTAACTCATTTAGATAATTCAATGCTTCATCAAAAGTGGCTGTTCTTGCGGCAGTTTCTGCTAAAGTAAGCAAATTCTCTTCATAAGTAACGAGTGGCATGGGAGCACCCGGAGCACCTACACCTTCATCGCCGCCATCTGGATCAATATAGTAATAATGGCCTCTTGCTTGTTCGTATGTTTTTGCATTGTTTCTGGAGATGTCAGAATTTTCATCCAACAATTGAGACAAATAAGTACCCTCTGTACTCATATAACCATCCCTGTCGGAGGTAAACTCCCACAATAGGTTCGATGCCCCTAACACCTCGCCATCTACAGGTTGAAAAACCATAGATGCAGACGCAGAAGACACACCATTTTTAGCGGCAGCGAAAGCAAGATCATATTCTTTTGTAAGAGTGTAGTATCTAGCCTTGAGCGTATTAGCCACCTGAATCCAACTGTCGGTATCTCCACCAAAAAATATATCTTGAGACAAAGAATAGCCATCTGCTTTTTCTAAATCAGCAATCGCTTCATCTAGTAGCGTTTGCATTTGTTGAAAAATACTAAGTTGAGCGTCAAAAACAGGATCAGCATAGTCAGGGTTAGCAGCTTGCGAATATGGAATATCTCCCCAGTTCGCAGCGGCAGTACCTGTAGCATGTGCCTCTATAACTTTGGTGATTCCCTGAATCAGCAAATCATCTCCAAATGCAGCCTGTATCAAGTCGTTTTGATTCATTATACCATTGTACAGGTATGACCAAGAGCTATTGGATTCCTCGGAAGCAATTACATAATTATATAAACTTTCATACAACAAAATTTCGCCTTTATACTGGCCTGACCACATTCCGGAAATGCGTTGAATGTGACTGCTGTTTATAGAAATATCTGCCAACATGGTTCCTGTTAACAACAAGATTTCCGGAACTTCTGTAGGTTCGTTTGGATTATCATTTAAATCACCATAATCGCAACTTGAAATAACAAATGCGAATAATAGGAATATATATTTTAATTTATACATGATTTATTTTTTTAGGATCATAAGTAGTGACTGGTAATTACCGAAATAATTACTTACTTATGTCAGCTTAGTAAGTAATTTTTAGAGTAAAAACATATGATCTGGTTGTTGGGTTGGTAAAGTAATCAATACCAAATCCATTAGAAACACCAGTTTGGTTAATTTCTGGATCAACTCCAATAACATCTGTCCACAATTTTAGGTTTCTGCCCGTAATAGAGAAATCAATAGCACCTAATTTTGTTTTTTCTCTAAGGCCTTTTGAGTTCAAAGTATACCCAAGAGAAACTTCCCTTAACCTTGTCCAAGAGCCATCACCAATGGCAAACTCGTTGATAACAGAAGACCCAAAGCCTCCTCCCTTGGTGGTGTACCATCTTTCATCTAACAAAACAGGGCCTGCTCCGAAATCATCAATATTACCCCTTACAGTTTCTCCAGCAGTAAATAGATCACCCCGCACGTTGTACATATCTTGTGATAAAGTAACTTCATTGCCAACATCGGTATGTGTACCAAAATTACGGAGAATGAATCGAGTTCGTTCTGCATAATCATTGCCCTGCGAGGTTTCAAATAAAATATTAAAGCGGATGCCTTTGAAGTTTGCACCCAAACCAAGTCCGCCTCTCCAATCTGGGTTCGGATCCCCTAAGATACCTTGTTCTGGGTCTAACTGTGGGAATCCAAATTCATCTAAAGCAAAAGACCCGTCATCATTCCGTAATGCTCTTGTTCCAAACAATACTCCTACAGGTTGCCCAACAATAGCCCTAGAACTAATAGACCCACCAGTTAAATCTACAGAGCTTGTGCCCGCTAAATCAATAACCTCGTTTTTATTGTTATTGAAGTTACCATATAATGTAACGCCGTAATCACGTTGTTGTAATATGTTGAAATCCCAGTCAATTTCTAATCCGCTGTTTTTTAATTCTCCAGCATTTTTATATTGGTTGTTAAAACCAGAACTTGGAGACAATGCAACATTCAATAGTATATCTTTTACCCTATTGTTGTAATAAGTCAGGTTAAGTCCGAGCTTATCCTTGAAAAACTTGAAATCAGCACCGACCTCAAACTCCGTTTTTATCTCTGGTTTCAAATCGGGATTCCCTTTATCATCATCGAACCTGAAACCTCCTCCAAAATATGTAATGTCAAGCGGATCATCATAATCGCTATAAGTAAATGTTTCAAAAGTGGTATCAAACCTGTGCCGCTGTGGAGCAACACCTACCTGACCGAAAGATGCCCTTAACTTTCCATAAGATAAGAAGGAATTGTCAAATATTTTAGCTCGCGTGAAGTTCCATGCTAAATCAACTGCGGGATAAAAAACCCCTTCACTAGCACTAGAAAAAGTTTCGTATGCGCCTGAGAAATTCAAGAAAAAAGTATAATCATAATTAAAGGCTGCAACACCGAAAATACGATCTGATTTGAAGAAACTTTTTGAATTCGTCGAGGAGACAAACTCATCTGTACTCAAGGTACCGAAGTCCTTAAGTCTGGTGTTAAACGTGAAATCTGTAGCGCGTGTAAATAAAGTATGCCGTTTTCTATCGTTGTGCCCGAAACCAAGCGTATAGCTTGCATTAATGCTTTCTCCAATGTTGCTTTGTGCCCGCCCTATGATATCGATGGTGAGATTTTCCAATCTTCTGACTTCTTCAAAGTACTCTCCGTCACTGCGTGTACTTGAGGAAAACATCGGGAAGAAAGATGTCCTAAAATCATTATAGTTATCAATACCTCCTCTGGCAATGAAAGTCAACCAACTGGTTGCTTCCAATG
>JAHDGC010000660.1 GCA_020627865.1 Saprospiraceae bacterium
CATAGTATGTTTTTGCAATATAAACCTTGTAGAGACGCGATGCATCGCGGCTCTACAGGTACAGGTTTATAAAATGCAGTGATAAAACAAAACAGTTAATAACAGGATTTCATTTTACAATCCCGCAATCACCGAAATTTCAACATTCACAAATTTGGGCAAGTTGGCCACTTCGACCAATTCCCTTGCGGGGGCAGTGTCTTCATCAAAAAATTCTGCATAAACGGCATTGATACGGCTGTACATATTCATATCCTTCACGAAAACGGATGCCTTGAGGACATGTTCAAAGCCAATTCCGGCAGCGGCAAGTAGAGCCTTGATGTTGTTCATTACCTGGCGAGTTTCAGCCTCGATGCTATCCATAACCAACTCTCCGGTTGCGGGATTGATGGCAATTTGGCCAGAGCAATACAAGGTATTCCCATGTAGTACGGCTTGGTTATATGGACCAACGGGATTGGGTGCATTTTTGGTATTGATTATTTTTTTCATAGTCGTGAATTGATGAGAACGTTTTTTTTTTCAAAAAAAATAAAACACAAAAAGCCCCAATACACCGGAAAGGGTAAGGAGCTTTGATTATGCGAATTACAGTTGGAGCGATTTTACAAATCCTCCAGTATTTCTTCAGCTTCGATGACGATCTGACCCTTGTAGTACATGTTACCGTCGAGCCAGTAAGAGCGATGATACAAATGCTTTTCGCCTGTAGTTTTGCAAGTGCCGATTTGAGGGACAGTTGCTTTATAATGCGTACGGCGTTTGCGTTTGCGTTGCTTAGATATTTTACTCTTAGGATGTGCCATATTCCTATTATTTAATTGTGGGTAACCACTTAATTTTATTAAAATATCAAGGTTCTAGTCCCTGATTTAAATTATTCAATGCATCCCAAAGGGGATTTTTTTCGTTTGCATCATCATCAATCGGATCAGAATGATCCAGATATTTGAGCATTTCCTCGTTGCAGGGCGGTTCTTCGATCGCTTCACAATCATAGGTTTTAATCAATGGTAAAGCGAAACAGATACTTTCGTGAATATATTTTGCCAGATTAAGCTCCTGCGTTCCTTTTGACAAATAAACCATCTCCCCTTCCTCGTCTGCCTCATCTGCATACTTGAAGATGATTTGTTGTTTACCCGAAACAGGCAAATCAATCATTTCAAGGCAACGGTCACAAGTCGTACGTTGTGTCCCTTCTATCTCCATATCAACAACCAGCATGTTGGCTCTCTTATCTAGATTCGTCCTTACATCAAAGGTACCCTCGTCAATAAGTTCTGAGGGAAAATGCTCAAAAAAAGACTTTTCAATCCGAAATTCATATAGATGCGTCCCGATAGTTATCCCATAAATAGGGATATTAAAAGCAATCAGGGATTTCATATTTTTATGAACTTCTTAAAAATGGAAGGCAAAGATACTTTTTTTCTTTACAAATAGATACTATAAACCTAAAAAAATTCGTTTGCATACTGGATTAAAGTATAAACCTTAACGTAGCATTAAATTTTTCTCTTTAGAATTTCTAAGGAGAAATATATTGATGTTTTCACAATGATAGCCAAGATTCAAGGCTTGCCCATCGCATCTCCTTCCGCACGATAAACATTAGCAAATATTTAAATTATATTAAATTATATTTGACTTATAAATAATTTATAAGTAAAGACTACTATATTTGCCAAAAATTTCAATATTTAATTAAACCTTTAATACATTATTAGCAATGACAAAATCACTGTCTTTATTTAGTACGCTTATTGCAGCGTTTCTATTATTATCCACTTCTTGCAAAAAAGATGATCCAGACCCCGTAAATGACGAGGAAGTTATCACCACGCTTAATTATACCTTAACCCCCGAATCTGGTGGTGATGCTATTGTATTCAGCTTCCAAGATTTGGACGGTGACGGTGGTGAAGATGGGGTAATTACAGTTAGTACACTGGCTGCTAATACGATGTACACGGGTTCAATCGAGCTACTCAACGAACAAGCATCTCCCACAGAGGATATTACAGAGGAAGTCAAAGAGGAAGACGCGGATCATCAGTTTTTCTTCGACGTGGATGCTGAAGGCTTAAGTATTACCTACGATGACACGGATGCTAATGGCAACCCTGTTGGTTTATCAACCAGACTTACGACAACCACTGCCGGTAGTGGAAATGTAACCATAACTTTGAAGCATCTACCGGAGAAAACTGCCGAAGGTGTTTCTAGTGGCAATATTACCAATGCTGGAGGCGAAACCGATATTAAAGTAACTTTCCCTGTAGATGTTCAATAATAATATTCCCCTAATTAGCCTATTTTTTTTTGTGCTGCCGTTATTCGCGGCAGCACAAAATTGTTCCATTTCCCTAAGTGGACAAGTTTATGATGCCAGCACTGGAAGCCCAATCAGCGAGGCTAATATCTTTGTAAAAGAAACACAACAAGGTACAGTCAGTGACAGTACCGGTTTTTTTAAGTTGCATAATTTTTGTGTGCAAGAATATCACCTCGTCGTTAGTCATATTGGATGCGAAACCCAGTTGCACCATGTAGACATCACTAAAGACACCATACTGTTTATTTTCTTCGACCATTTCAGCCAAGTACTTGATGATGTTGTGGTAACAGGAAAAACCAGCTCCAATTCTACACAAAACACCCAATCCTTAAACGAGCAAAAAATCATGGGTAATGCCAGCCAGAATTTATCCAACATGCTCGAAACACTTTCCGGGGTTAATACTTTAAAAAATGGTAGCGGGATTTCCAAACCTGTTGTGCACGGATTATATGGCAACAGGATAACTATTCTCAATAATGGTATTGCGCAAAGCGGCCAACAATGGGGCAACGATCATAGTCCAGAAATTGATCCTTTAACGGCTAACAAAATCAAGGTTATAAAAGGTGTTGGTGCATTGGAGTATCAAGGTAGCACCTTAGGAAGTGTCGTGTTAGTAGAACCCAAAAAAATAGGTAAGGAACCGCACCTGCATGGTAGGGGCACTTACTTTTTTGAAAGCAATGGATTGGGCAATGGATTAAATCTGCAACTTCAAAAATTCAACAAAAAAATAGCTTGGAAAGTCAACGGCACCCTGAAAAAAAGCGGAGATAGAAAGGCTCCAAATTATTTTCTCCGCAACACGGGCACACAAGAGGCCAACATTGCTTTGCAATTGGAAAAATCTTTTTCTGAAAGATTTCATGCCGATGCCTATTTTAGTTCTTTCAACACCGAACTCGGCGTCTTACTCAGTTCTCATATTGGCAACGTGACGGATCTGGAACGAGCTTTAGAACAGGACGAACCCTTCAACACGGAAGATCACTTCTTATATTCTATTGATGCTCCTAAGCAAAAAGTCAATCACCAATTATTAAAAATCCATTCCAAATATTTCATCAGCAATGACCAATGGTTGAATTTTACCTATGCCGGGCAATTGAATATCCGGAAAGAATTTGACATCCGGAAAAGTAATCGAACAGAAAGACCTGTCTTAAGCTTGCGCCAGCTTTCCCATTTTTTTGAAACAAAGTATCAGTTGACCTTACGGGAAAATATGACCTTGAAAACAGGCGCCCAACTCAATATTATAGACAATACTAACAATAATGAAGAAACGGGTTTTTCGCCCTTGATCCCGGATTATCTTTCTTTTAAAACAGGCGGATTCCTATTGCTTTCTCGCAATTACGGCAGATGGTTGTTAGAGGGAGGACTTCGATATGACAATATTTATCAGGATGTTCCGACAATTTCCCAGAATTCAATCATTCGTTATAAAAACAATTTCCACAATATCAATGCATCAGGAGGTCTACGATTTAATCCTGTCAAACAACTGACCCTCTCCTACAACATTGGTTACACGAACCGCAATCCCGCCATCAACGAACTGTATAGCGACGGGCTACATCAGGGCGTGAGTGGTCTTGAGCTGGGCAATCCCGAATTGCAGGCGGAGCAATCTGTCAAGACGACATTGTCTGCTAAAGGCAACCTGAAAGATAAATTATTTTTTGATGTACTGGCTTATTACCAAAACATCAATGATTACATCTATTTGGAGCCACAAGATAAAATCAGCTTGACCATCAGGGGGCCATTTCTGGTTTTTGAATACGAGCAAACGGATGCTCAAATCTATGGTTTGGACTTGACGGCCAACTATCATTTTTCGCCACAGTTAGATGCTAGAATCTCCTATAGTTTTATCGAGGGGGACGATCTGCGTAAAGATTCAGCCTTGATTAACATTCCTGCTGATAATATATCGGGTAGTTTGAATTACAACATCTCTACTTGGAAGAATTTGCAGAATATTGCCTTCGAGCTAAAGCACAAATATGTTTTTCGACAAAACCAAGTTTTACCTGAGCAGGATTATACGCCCGTGCCAGATGCCTATCATTTAACTGGTTTTAAGATTTCGGCAGATCGCCAGTTCAAGAAGTCACGATTTCATTTTTACACCAAGGTCGACAATCTTTTTAATATTGCTTATCGGGATTACTTGAACCGACTGCGGTATTTTGCGGATGAGATGGGGATTAATGTTGTGGGGGGATTTGTGTTGTCTTTTTA
>JAHDGC010000661.1 GCA_020627865.1 Saprospiraceae bacterium
TGATAATCGGTTTTTTATACCATTCATGTACCCTGCGCATAATAATGCCCAAGCCTTCTGGTTTGTATAGCCACATCCCATCATGTGGCATCCCCAGTTTCTTCACTTTCTCCGGTGTATCAATTTGCGTAATCGGGCCGGGATCTAATAAAATATAAGCATAATAACTGATTCCGAAATAATCTAGATTACTAAAAAGTCGTGCAGTTTTTTTATGAAACCAATTGTCCGCTACCCAAGCAGGGAATCGCCCCAATAGGTTTTTCCCTTCAAACAAAGCAGTATTCAGGGAAATACCGACAGGCTTATCGGGTTGTTTTTCCTTCAATATTTTATAGACCAAATCATGTGCATATCCCATGACTTCCAAGACTTTAGTGGCCTTGAAGTAGCTCTTTTTCATAGGTGGGAAATTGCCCAACATGTAGCCATTCATCGCATAAACATTCGGCTCGTTAAACGTATTCCAATTGGCTACATATTTTCCAAAATACTGGATACATTTTTCACAAAAATCTACAAACGCAGGGACATTTTTCTTATCCAGCCAGCCACTGCTCCGCTCAAACCACATTGGATTGGTAAAATGATGTAAAACAAACATAATCTGCATACCTGCATCATTGAGTCCTTTGAAAAACGCCTCATACTCTGCAACGACTGCGGGATCAAAGTCCTCAAATGGCTTAGCTTGCAAACGCGCCCAATCTACCCCACAACGATACATGTTGCCGAATTGTTTGATGTATTGAATATCATCCATGCGTCGTTTCTCATGATCTGTTGTTTGATCAAAAATATACCCATCTCTGGATTTAACACCTTTCCAATTGTGATCGGATGCTGTTTCAATTTGTGCTGCTGCCGTTGAGGTGCCCCATATAAAATTATCCGGGAATTTAAGTAGCATGTTTTCCGTTTTTAGTAAAAATCTCTGTTTTGCTTCGGAAAGATACAAAATCTAATGATTTTGCATGTATATTGTGGTATTTTTAATCCTCCCGATTAAAGTTCTATAAAAATTTTATTCATCAAAATAGTGCAATTCGCCATCATATGGCAATATTTCACCTTTATCAGATAGCTATTTTCCAAATAAGGCATTTATATTGCATAGCAATAGTGTCGGTATTGCCTGACTTGCTTAAAAATTAAGAATCATGAAGAAAATTGCATTTTACCTTTGTTTTATATGTGTATCCTATAGTCAAGCTATGGCACAGCATGCCTTTAATATGACCTTGCTTTCGGAATGGGATCCAGATACTTTGGCCACGACGAATAGCGGAAGGGAATTTAATGACATCTGGGGTTACACGGATTGTGATGGTGGAGAATATGCCATTATCGGCTCAGCGGCTAAAGTTCATTTTATCAATGTAACCGATCCTGCAAATCCGGTGGAAGTTAATAGCTTCGAAGGGGGCGGTGTATCCACGTGGCGGGATATGAAGACGCTTGGAGACAGGGCATATGCCGTAGCGGATGCCGTGCCGGATGGTTTAATGATTTTCGATTTGAGTGCTCTGCCAGATGTCGTTACAAAAACTTACCATAGTACGCAGTTTTTTGGAGAAGCCCATAATATCTTTATTGACGAAGACAATGGAAGATTATATGCTGTTGGTACAGATCAGGGTACCGATATGATTATTCTGGATATCGCAACCAATCCGGATGTGCCTGTCTTATTGGCAAATGTTACACTCCCCGGCGGTGGTAGTGTACATGATGTGTATGTAAGGGATAACATTGCCTACTGTTCGCACGGGAATCAAGGGTATTACATCTGGGACTGTACGGATGCTACCAATCCAATTCTGATGGCCGGTATGGCAACCGGCGGGTATAACCACAGTAGTTGGGTTTCGGATGACGGGCAGTTTGCGATTTTTGCAGAAGAGGTTCCCCTCGGGATGCCGCTGGGGATTATGGATTTAAGTGCTTTGGCAGCAAACGAAATTTCGATTAGCCATACGTTTAAATTTCCTTTGCTGGCTCCTGAGCATGAGAATAATGTTCCGCACAATCCATTTATTCGGGGACAATATGCCATCGTTTCTTACTATCATGATGGTTTGCAGATTTTTGATCTTACAAATCCGCAAAATCCACAGCAGGTTGCTTGGTATGATAGCCATCCGCAGAATACGGCATATAGTGGGTATCAAGGCAACTGGGGTGTTTATCCTTATTTGCCTTCTGGGAATATTATCATTTCTGATATTAATGAAGGCTTGTTGGTACTTTCTGCGGATAATATTATTTTTGATGCCGTTCAACCAACTTTAGCTCCTGAAATTACACTTATCACACCGGATGATCCGAGCTTTTGTGCAGGCGAAAGTATATTATTACCTGTAAATACGAATGGTCAAAGTATACAGTGGTACAAGGACGGGCAATCACTTAACAACAATAGTAATCCGTTAGAAGTTACGGAGGCAGGTAACTACTATTGTGAGGCTACTACGGGGCATTGCACTACGACTTCTGCAACGGTAAATATTAGCCTAGGCGATCCTATTGCCAACATTATCGTTACGGGATCACTTATTATCTGCCCAGGAGAAACGATATTGTTACAATCAGAGGCAATGGCAGAAAGTTATCAATGGATTTTGGACGGTGATATTGTGGTTGCCACCAATAGTGAGTTGCTGACGGGCATCCCCGGGGATTATACACTTATGACTACTATCGGCAATTGCTCAGCGACTTCCGAAAGCATTACGATTGAAGCCAAGCCATTTCCAGATACCAGTGTAGACATTGTTGAAGAATTATCCTTTTGCCCTGGAGAGTCTGTACAATTGACAGCAACGGGTGAGGGTCTAACTTATAGTTGGTATAAAGATGGGGAGTTATTCAGTAATGAAGCATCCATAACAGCTACAGCAGAAGGTATTTATGAATTAGTGGTTAGTGATGCATTTTGCGAACACAGCTCTGAGCCGTTTGAGGTCATCGTCTTCCCCGAGACGGTTCCAGAACTCGCCTTTGATTGGACTTACCTTGGGGTATCTCCTGGCCTACATTATCAATGGTATTATGAAGGCGTACCTATTCCGGATGCGACGGAACAATTTTTCATGCCAGAGTTGGATGGGAATTATAGTGTGGAGTTGGTTGACTATAATAGTTGTGTTGTGTTCTCCGAGTCCATTATGGTTATGGTAACGCATGTAAATTCATTGGATGAAAATAATGGGATCAACCTGTATCCCAATCCAGTCGATCATATTTTACATATTGAATCACTCAGCAATGAGTCAATTCATAATCTTATGGTAACCAATATAGCAGGAAAGTTGATGGATGCCCCATATCATTTGCGAAATACAATGACTGAAATCAATACGGTAAATTGGCCGCAAGGGATTTACCTATTAAAATATGAACAGGATGGAGAGTATTTTGTTAGAAAAATCATAAAAAATTAGGTATCAAAGCTGATTAATATAAAAGTAAAAAACATTAAAAGATGAATACCCTAGAAGCAACTATTTTACAATATAACAAAACCGTAGAAGAAATTTATCCTGCTTATGCCAGTTCTTATTTTTTAGAAAAAGAGGCTATAGTCCCTGCCGAAGAGGTTCAAAAACTAGAACAATTGGCGGGTTGTAGCTTCCCGGATGACCTGAAAGAACTTTATGAACAGTTTGGGGTAATCCGCACAGAAAATGACGAAAGCCTCAGTATATTGACACATAAAGTCCCTGATTTGATTAAGGGCTTAGAACAGGCAAAAGACCCTGAAGCCTGGAAACACCGCAAAATTTTCTCCCTCGGCATCATTGATATGATTAAGGCCGCTTGGGGAAATGATCGTCAAGAGTACGATCCGGAAAGTGGGAATTTCACCCAAGCGGAAATTGATTTTCTCAACCAAAATTATATCTGTTTCGGGCATTACAGAACATTTTACGGGTTTGAAAGTGCCGATTATCTTTACTTTGACCAAGATGGGAACTACGGCAGCTTTCATTATCATCAGGATGAACTTCGTACTGATTTAAAAACACTGTTGGCACATGGTATAACCGGAAGTTCGTTGTCAGATTTATTAGAAAATAAAATTGAGTTCCTGCGAATAGGCATGATTGCAATGCGCATGGAAGCCTATGAAGCATCAGAAATTATCGAAGGTTTTAATAGGGAATGGGAACCTGATGTCATTAAGGGTATTGGTATTGTAGATCTAATTATGGCCTCTATGGTGAAAAGTTATTTTTCCGTTGGCTCGCCTATATTCGATATGGCATCTCATCTCAGTCAGGATGAAATACAAGAATTAAATGAAAACTACAAATCTTTTGGCTGGCAAAATAAGGAAGCCCCCGTATCGAGTATTACTTATTTTTATCATGACAAAAACAACCAGTTTAGCAGTATAAATTATCAGAAAAATGACATGGAAACTTTATGCGCAACTTTAAAAAACTTATCTAAGAAAACGGATACGGCCGCTTCTGTAGATAAATTATTAGAAAAGTCAACGGATTGGTTCATGGCTTAATGATCGAAGAGCCTTAGGCAAATTAAAGTTAATAAATGCACATTTTGACTAAATATTTTTTCATTAGA
>JAHDGC010000662.1 GCA_020627865.1 Saprospiraceae bacterium
ACAATAAACTCCGCATCGTCATCAATGATTAAATCATCTTGCCTCCTAACACAAAGTGCACTTGGCTCCCCGGTATAAAAAACACTTGGCTGATAACGATAGCCATCTATGTCAATATCAAAGCGGGCTAGTTCTTGATACATTACCGCCTGATTTCCGTAATCTCCTTCTGTGCTATAAACTGGCTCGATGTTACCATCATACATTGCAATATTTTCTCCCATTCTTCCATGCAATGGTTTTTTCACAAACTTTCTATTGGGAAAGTCATTTTGATTGAAACTCGCTTTTAGCAATGCAGGATATTCTGGAGCCAAATCATACATTATTTTCAACAATGCTTTAGATTGCAACAACATGGTGTACGCAGGATTCAAAATCAAAACCATATCGTCCATCACCATGCCTTCCAAAATATAATACAACTCTGGTTCTTCATTAAGAAAAAAGTCCCATGGAATGATCTTGTACATAAAGTCAAATCGGACATACTCACCAGCCTCAGTTTCCACAAAAACACCTTCTCGTTCTGAGAAAATAACATCAGGCAAGGCTTTAAATTGAATGTCTTCAAAACCAGCAGCCTCCGCCGCTTCAGCGATAATATCTCCGCTAATCCAGTCTTCTTCATGCCCCAAAGTGGTAATCAACAAAGAAGCCGTTTTATCGGGATGACGCTTGAGTAAATCCTCAAACCGATCAATCAAACTTGGAATCAAATCATTGAAAGGCTCACCTGGCAATCTGGATTTTTCCTGAACCCAATAGGCTTCTTGAATCTTAGAAGTTTCCGCCAATAAGGAACAAGTATCTGAATTGTATTCGATCAATTTCAAAGGCGTTTCTCCCATGCCACCAGCAAAATCAAATCGTCCAATTAAAAAATCAGACAGCTCATTTTCAACGGAATATCGCAACAACCGAACCGCTCGTTCCGGGATTCCAACTTCATCCCAAAGGTTTTCACGATTGATCTTGCGCACTGCCTCTATAGCCAAACGATGTAAGTCATTGGCCACACTTTTAAAATCCTTTACCTCATCAAAATCAAATGTCAAAAAAGCGTTGGCCAAATATTCACTATTCTCACCTTCTACCAACCAATTCAAATCCAGTTCTTTAATCTTTCCCCGATCAAGTGGTCTGGATTTTACAATACGACTATCCACCATAAGATTTGGATGATTTTGAGCTTCCGTAACCTGACTTCGATGAACTAGGCTTGCTTCTGGTACTTCTTGCCTGTGCTTGTCTTACTCTTGCACCAGCCGTATTATTTGCCTTGTTATAAGCATTTTGATTGACATAAGAACCCGCTCTTGGCACGTGGCTTCTGCCCATAGATGGGAACATGAAAAACCAGAAGAATCCACCACCTGCAGAATTTACCACTTGTTTAGAACGTCCGTCAGCATTCGCATCAGAGCTAATTAACTTTGCCTGTGCAAGTGTAAATGTATCTACCGTATTATCTAAATATTTGGCAATAATGATACTTTCGTCAGCCTTTGCCAGTTCCTTTTCATCTTCAATTTTGAAAACATTAGGCTCTGTCTCCTTTACAATTGTTGCCAAACCAGTCGTAGGCGTTGATTTTTGAAGACTATAAGATGAATCACTACTAGATCGAACCGTACTTTTCTTTCCACTAAAAATAATGTTAAAAAGAACAAAAGCTGCAAATAAACCTCCAAGGGCATATTTTAAAGGGATTGTCTTATTCATAGTTAAATTTTAAGTATTCTGTGCATTTCGCACCTTTAAATGTTAGATACAAATATAACCTAATCGAATCATTAAATAAACACCACAATAAGAATATTTATAGAATAAAAGTAGCTTTGTGAAAAATTTATAGAAATTCTATTGCTGATTGTTGTTTTTTGAAGTATGAAGACAGAACACGTTGTATTTTTTCTCACGGTATTTATCGCCGGGCTTTGTTCAATTGTATATGAACTACTCATTAGCACAACTTCTTCCTATTTCCTAGGCGACAGTGTTAAGCAATTTTCTCTTACCATAGGAATCTATATGGCGGCTATGGGCCTTGGCTCATACCTTACCAAGTTCTTAAAAGATGATTTAATTGATTGGTTTGTTAGAATTGAAGTAATGTTGGGTATCGTCGGCGGGGCAAGTGTACCTATTTTATACTTTGTTTTTGACTGGCTCTCCACAGAAGAATACCAATTTATCATGTTTTCTCTAACTGCACTTATTGGCGTTTTGACTGGTTTTGAAATTCCGATTTTGGTCAGGGTTTTAAAATCATATTATCCATTAAAATCCAATCTAGCCTATGTCTTAAGTTTGGACTATGTTGGGGCATTGGTGGCCACTTTATTGTTTCCTTTTTTGTTGTTGCCATTTGTCGGTACTTTCAAAACTTCCCTGATCTTTGGATTGGTCAACATTGCATTAGGCTTTTTAATTTATCGTTTTTTTACGAAAGAATTTAATTTAAAAAGAAAAAAAAGCATTGAGGCTTTGGCCTTTGTATCCTTAATCTCATTTTCTCTTCTCGCATTTTTCTCTAATAAATTATTGAACCATTGGGAAGACAATTTCTTTACAAGTAAGATCGTGTACACTGAACAAACCCCTTATCAAAATCTGGTGCTTACCAAAAATAAAGAAGATCTTCGATTATACATTAATCGCATTATCCAATTCTCCTCGATGGATGAATATCGCTATCATGAAGCACTAGCCCTTGTCCCTATGCAAGCTGCTCCTTATCATGAAAATGTATTGATTCTTGGTGGCGGAGAAGGATTGTTGGCTCGCGAGGTTTTAAAGCATTCTAAAGTAAAGTCGATTACGATTGTTGATCTTGATGCAGCAGTTTTTGATATTGGTAAAAACAATGTTTGGCTAAAGAAATTGAATGAGGGTGCACTCACCAATCCAAAGGTTAAATTAGTCTCAGAAGATGCGTTTACTTTTATAAAAAACACAAACCAAAAATTTGATATAATCCTATCAGATTTGCCCGATCCTAGCAATGAATCTTTAGCAAGACTGTACTCCGATGCTTTCTTCAAATTGGCCCAAAGCAAGCTGACGGGCCATGGCGTATTTGCCACACAAGCCAGTAGTCCGTTTCACACTAAAAAAGCCTATTGGTGTGCTTTTGAAACCTTAAAAAGCAGCGGCTTTGAACATGTGTATCCTTATCATTGCTACGTTCCTTCTTTCGGAGAATGGGGTTTCCACATCGCCAGTCAATGGCCCTTGGAACCTGCTAATTTTGAACCGCAATTCCAGTATAAATTTTTAGAAAGTACAACGGTGCGCAACATGTTTCATTTTGAAAAAGACATCATGAATCCTGGCGGCATCTTACCCAATCAATTGGACCAGCCAACTATTTTAGATTACTTCCTCGAAGACTGGGAAAAGTGGCGTAAAGAAAAAAAATCATAGCCCGTGAAGTTTCTTGGCAAACATATCATTCTGGAATTATACGATTGTCCGGCAGCCCTCCTCAAGGATCCTGCTTTGATGGAAAAATTCATGCGCGAAGCGGCGGAAGCGGCTGGTGCCACCATCGTGGATAGCAAGTTTCACCATTTTTCTCCACACGGTGTTTCCGGTGTTGTGCTTATCAAAGAAAGTCATTTGACGATTCATACCTGGCCGGAGCATAATTATGCTGCTATTGACTTGTTTACTTGTGGCGATATTAAGACGGAAGCGGCAATTGCGCATTTGACGGAAGCGTTGGCGGCGGGGAAGGCGGAGCGGCGGATGATTGAGCGGGGGCGGTTGGGTTGAGGATCTCAGTGTCAAAATATAACTTTATCGCTTTTCAACAATAAACTGTTTTGAAGTTATAATTATTTTACACTTAGTCTTTATACTTTTCAATCTTATCAAAATTCAACAACATTAAAATGAAAAAGAAATACGGGATCAAGAAAACAAAGGGAGACAATTCCAATCCTAATTTTGATTGTAATAGCAACCATGCACCAACTACAACAACAAATCCTATAGCCATCATTACGTTGGATTTAAAATAATTATAGTTTATCAATTGATGGCAACTTGGACAGGTCCATTTAGGAAAACCAAACTTCATCACATATCGTTTTACAAATAATGATAAAGGGAATTGAAATTCACATTCAGGGCATGTTCTAGGCCCTATATCCTTACCAACTGCATCCAATATCTTGTCGTCTTTTTGCATTGCGTCAAGGTATGAATTTGCTTTTTTAATTCAAAAAAAAATTGAGGCTAATCAGGAAACATTGAATTTAGAAAGAACTTCGTATTTTAATTCAGAAACAAATAATAGTTGTTAATTCTTAATATTCCTTTATCTTGTTAGTCCTTAAGCTAGTTTTTCTTTTTAAGGAGTCATGAAATAATAACGTTCCGATTTAGACGACTTTATATTTTATTTATTCTAGGCATTTTTTGAAGTAATCCCTGCCTCCCGTCAGGCAGGCTTGTTGGTCCTGCTGAGAAAAATAACGAAGAATAAATTATATAGAAAAAAGTATAAATCAGTAAACTACTCCAATTAAGAGCTAAATTGGATGTTGATAATCAAAGTTTTATGAACTCAAA
>JAHDGC010000663.1 GCA_020627865.1 Saprospiraceae bacterium
AAATAAATCCCACTGCTTAAGCCCGTAACATTAATCCCGGAAAAATGACCTTGGAAAATTCCAGTATATACCAATTGCCCGGCCGAATTAAATATCCTGTAATTTTTAATTTCCGGACCAGAGTTGAATTCAACAATTAAAATCAAGCTGGCAGGATTAGGATATAAATTAAATGTAAAAGTATTGTCAGATAAATCACTTTTCACGGAAAGTGCAGTCGTATACATGCCTAAACCGCCCCTTGAATTGCCGACTACAATATCCAGCCAGCCATCGTTATTGATGTCGGTAAGGGCGGGATGTGTCGTTTTTCCCAAACTGATTGCTTGTAATTTTTCGGTATCTTGTGTAAAGCTTCCGCTTAAGAGATTATTGAAATCTACCTTATATAAATTGACCTTTCCATCCTGTGTTCCGGTAACTACATAGATGCCTTCAGATGACCTGACCAATGTTGGAGTACTAGTTCCGACTACTTCTCCCGGGAGTGCCGTCGAGATTTCTCCTAAGAAATTATTGTTCGGTGCTGCATCTACATCAGGATGAAAATCCGGTTGGTTCGGTGTGCCTCGGTTCGGGAGGAAGTTGATGTTACCGCTTCGTTCCCCAATAATCAAATCAGGTTTATTATCATAATTTAAGTCGAGAATAAACGGTGCGGAAAATTGCCCGACATCAATTCCTTTCCAATTGGACTGGATATTCCCAAAAGCAAGCGGCTTGCCTGCGCCGGCAGTGTTTTCTGCATAGAAAAGCGTTCCCTGTCTTTCTCCAACCAAAAGATCCAAATCTCCATCACTATCCAAATCTCCAAAAGCAGGAGTGAAACTATAAGCTGTTGCCCCGAACTGACTGAAATTCAACCAGTCTTCATCAACCAATTGGAATTTTGGTTCATCTTTTGTTCCTATATTTTCAAATAAAACCAATCGAGGATAAAAGCTCAAGTCTTGTTGCCAAAGGTTATCATTCCCCACAACAAGATCATCCAAGCCATCCGCATTGTAATCTACAAAAACGGGATGCGCTCCTGTTCCAACATCTATCATTTCTTCAATAAGAAAGTTCTTTTTTTGCAATTCAAAAACGGGCATTGCATTGTCATTGGTATTTTTGTAGAACCATGCAGATTCGTAGTCAGGACCATTAATGGCCAGATTAGGACTGGCGATGATATCTTTCATGCCATCACCATCTACATCAAGATGGAATGTAGCGGCAAAATCGGGGATAAAAATTTCCGTATCGTTTCCTGGGAATTGTGTGTCTTGACTGGTCATCCATGCCACTGAAGTGCTGCCTCCATTTTTGGCACATATAATTCTAGGATTGGTCGCATCACCATAAAGGACTTCTTTTAAACCATCGTTATTCATGTCTATCGTTGTGATGGTCGAGCCTCCATGACGGGGGGACGCTTGCAGCAATCCAGTTGAACATGTGCTTGCATCATTGCTCAAGATAAAGTTTGCACCTGAGGCATCAATATAGAATTTTCCCCAACAATCATCTTCCAAAACATAAATCAGTGTATCGGTTGTGAAGCCTTTCTCTAGTGCAACGTTTTTAAAATAAGAGATATGACTGTCGCCTTGATTGACTAGTACGTCTATATCACCGTCGCCATCAATGTCGTCGATAGCAGGTAAATCTACCTTACTGGAATAAATAAAATAATCTTCGTTAACCTCCTCATTCGGATAGATTAAAACATCCACTATGAAATCATTGAACTTAACTCTGTCGAATGTCAATATATTGTTTTCATATGCGCCTCTATAAACCTTAATCCCCGAAATATTTTCATCTCCGGAATGTGCGAATAAATCCATGATACCATCTTGGTTGAAATCTCGGAGTAAGGAAAAGTTATTGACCTTCGGGAAATGATCCGCATAATTTGGAGCATATTGATGTTCGGGTTGCTCCGCTGTCCCAACATTTAAAAAGGTAATATGAAAGTTGCTACTCCGATCATAAATGTAGAGATCGGGAATGGCATCGTTATTAAAATCAGTCGTAGAAAACTGGGGGGCATTTAGTCCGCCGGCCCAAGGGTTCTTTAATACAACACCATCTATTTCTACGGGGACATCTAAGGGTTGAAATGATTGGGCGTTTAGATGGGCTGCTGTAAATAAAAATATGGAAAGGAATAAGGGATGTTTCATGCGAATAGAGTTTATTACATGTTGTCAATCCTATACTGTTTGGACCAGAATTCACAGAATTATTAAATTCACAGGATTAAGTTCAAGCGAAAATCCGGAAAATTCTTCAATTCTATAAATTCTGATCCAGACAATGGGGAGCTTGTTTACTTCAAAGGAAGTATCCGAATCCCATGTGGGTCACTTTGGTCAGAAGGGCCAAACTGAATGATTTCATCTAACGTTCTGGTCGCCACATCAATGATGGCATATCCCGGAGTCGTACCGGAAATGGCATGTGCTATGGCGCCTCCCGTCTGCGCATCTCCCCTCAAAGTCATGTAAGCTTTTGTACCATCTGGAGAAAAGGCTAATAAATCCGGTGCATCAGGAACTGTAAATGTTTCTGTAAACTCTTGGGTCGCAATGTCAAAGATCATAACATTATCTGTCAGCCTATTGATCATCCACAATTCTGTTTCATCAACGGTCACCTCAACCCCATGCGCATCCAAATTACCAGTTTCAGCGGCAATATCCATAGATGTAGTCAACTCATGGGTTTGAGAATTAAAGATATAGAAACTGCCACTTTCCGGAAGACCCGAATTCGCAAACATGATGTTGGAGCCTTGCGGGCCATTCACCAAACCACAACCATTATTATCAATCATGGATTTCGGAAACTCTTTCATGACGGTCATGGTTTCTACATCCACAACAACCAAGCCTCCTCCTGCAAGGGTCACGTAGCAGGCAGAATCATCAGGGGTGAACATGTGGCAAATAGGCTTACTGGCAGGGAAAGCCTCCAAGTCAGGTAATGCGGCTGCCAAATCCAGTTCTCTTCCCATCGTAAATTGCTCATTGGCAGCATCTACCGTAATTTCAACCAATTTAAATTCTGCAATGACCGCAACCCATACCTTAGTGCCGTCCCATGTCGGGATAGCGGCATGAGAACTTGCCCCTGTTTGTAAAGTCGTGATGACTTGGTAGTCACTGGTTCTAACAATGACAGTAGTGCCATCACCACCGACACAGGCAACATAGGCAAACTGGCCGTCAGGGCTAAATAAAATCATGTGTGGCTTGGAGCCTCCAGCTAAGGCCATATCAATGACGGCCTTCTCTTCGTTGGTTTCTCCGTCAAAAACAACAACTGTATTTTCTACCTGATCCGTCACCCATATTTCAAATGGGGTTACTTCCGGTTCTGGATCGGTAATAATGGTGTCATCATCTTTACATCCCTGAAACATTATGCTGACAAAACCAACCAAGGCTATAAACATAAAAGGATGAAATAATCTTTTCATGACGTTTTGATTTTATAGAAAGAGTTTGAGACATAAGGCAGAATTATAAACTGCCTGTTCCTGCGGACACGCAGGCAGGGTAAAACCATAAGTACTTGTAATCTCATCTGCTTCATAGCACATTAAAACCTGTCTGCATGTACCTTGTCTGCGTAGACAGTCAGGCAGGCTTATGTACAAACAGACAGGCTAATTATAACCATGTTGTCTATTACTCCTTCTTGGTTAAAGAATTAATATTTTTTGGTATAAATATATAGATTAAAAGTACTAAAAAGCAAGAAATAATTGCAAATTCTTATGATATTAATTTTAATTCCTTCCTGCCATTACGCCGCCATCCACATCAAGAATGGTTCCTGTAATCCAACTGGCATCATCGGACAATAAAAATCGGATGGTTTGTGCAATATCCTGCGGGGTTCCGTTCCGGCCTATAGGATGAAAGTTGTTGAACCCGACCAAGGCTTCTTTGGCAGCATCTTCACTCCCGAATACACTATGATACACGGGCGTGTCTACTACTGCTGGCGATACGGCATTCACTCGAATATTGTGTTCCGCAAGCTCCATTGCCATGTGTTGCGTCAGGGAATGCAAGCCGGCTTTTTGCATGGAGTACGCGGAGGATGGCGTTGCTTTAACGGCCTGTTTTGCCCACATGGAGCCTACATTTACGATGGCTCCTCCCCCACTGTTTTTCATGACCTTGGCCGCAGCTTGGCTGATAAAGAAAAAACCTCGGTTCAAATCTAAGTAGGAATCATAGTCTTCTTCGGTATGATCCAGAAAAGGCTTGGGGCCAAAAATTCCGGAAGCATTAACCAAATAGTCTAGGTTTGCAAATTGTTCAAGCTGCGCTACGAATGTCGCTACTGTTTCCCTATCCGTGATGTCCAATTTGTGTTTGGTTAAATTAGGAGTATCGGCTACTTTTTGTGGGTTTCGGCCTACGATATGAACGCTGGCTCCTTGTTCTAAAAGTGCTTGTGCAGTGGCTTTTCCGATGCCGCTTGTTCCACCAATAATTAAAGCTGTTTTTGAATTGAATGTTGACATAATATTTTAGATTTTATACAGACAAGTCTGTCTTTTATGATGAAAAT
>JAHDGC010000664.1 GCA_020627865.1 Saprospiraceae bacterium
TTTTAAAGAAAGACTTTTGAAGATATTCCAGATATTCTTAGAGAACCTGTATTTGAGAAAGCATTTGGCATTGCTGAAATTTCTAATCTAAATCCAGATGAATATACAGCGTATCAAAAGAGTCGGTTGTCTTATTTGGATATGGTTAATGTGATGAAGATGAAATATGAAGAAGGAATAGAAAGTGTGGCGATAAGATGTCTAAATAAGGGTATGGCTATAGCAGAAATCGTAGAGATAACAGGATTGAGTGAGGATAGAATATTGGAAATACAAAAAGGATTAAATAGGAATTAGTAAAATCATGGATTTGGTGAAAATAAAATAGTAGAAATACAGAAAAATTTAAACAAAAAATAACAAAATGCAAACGAAGTGAACATTTTGAGTGATACTTCGATTATGTAAACTATTAAAAACACTATTATGAAAAAAATAACCATTTGCCTGTTGGCTTGTCTAGGATTTTTAATGACAGAAGCGCAAGATGCAGGAAAACATTCTAGAGCAAAAATCATATTGAAAGACAAAGATATGGAAATCCTTCATGATCTCGGTCTTGAAGTAGATCATGGCGTCTTTATGAAAGGGGAATATATCATCAATGAATTTTCCGTACGGGAATTAGAACAGGTTAAGGCGGCCGGTTTTGAATATGAAATCATTATAGATGATTTAGGCAGCTACTATCGGGAGCAAAATAAACCCGAAAATATTGCGATACGAAATCGGGGAGCGGCAGATTGTGACTTGCAAGATTCGGGATTAACGGATTTTGCGGTACCCGAAGATTTTAACCTCGGAACTTTTGGTGGCTTTTACACTTATGAAGAAATGCTGGCGGAGCTGGACGAAATGGCAGCAGCTTATCCAAACTTATTGACACCCAGAACAGCCATCAGTGAAACCTTGACGCATGAAGGCCGCAAAATTTTCTGGCTTAAAATTTCCGATAATCCTACTATGGATGAAACAGAACCCGAAGTTTTGTATACAGCCCTGCACCATTCTAGGGAACCCAACAGTCTTTCCCAAATGATTTTTTACATGTGGTACTTGTTGGAAAATTATGAAACCAATGACGAAGTAAAATATTTGATAGATCATACGGAAATGTATTTTGTCCCTTGCATCAATCCAGACGGTTATGTTTATAATGTGGAGCAGTATTTCAATGGTGGGAATTTTTTCTGGAGAAAAAACAGAAGGGATAATGGCGACGGTACTATGGGCGTTGATCTGAATAGAAATTATGGCTACGAATGGGGCCATGATAATAGTGGTTCTTCTACAAACCCGGAATCAGAAACATATCGAGGAATTGAGCCTTTTTCAGAACCAGAAACTCAAAATGTTCGCGATTTTTGCAATGCACATGAATTCCAAATCTGTTTGAATTATCACACTTACGGCAACTTGCTGATTTACCCTTGGGGCTATTCCGATTCTCCAACATCGGAATCGGCAACTTTCTTCGCTTTTGGAGAAGCCATGACCAGAGAAAACGATTTCCTAGCCGGAACCGTTACGGAAACAGTTGGTTATACCGCCAACGGTGTTTCGGATGATTGGATGTATGGCGAGACAGAAACCAAACCGGCTATTTACTCCATGACACCGGAAGTTGGTTCTGGTAATTACGGTTTTTATCCACCTGAAGATGTGATCATTGATCTGTGTAAATCTGTGATGTTGCAAAATCTGACAACAGCACATCTGGTTTTGAATTATGGTTTAGCCGAAGACCTTACCGCAGATATTTATACTGCAACAACGGATGCTTTTTCCTATAACCTGAGAAAGTACGGCTTAGGCAGTGGTGCTTTGACGGTTAGTATTGCGCCAGTGTCGGATAATATCGCGAGTGTAGGTGCTGCGAATGTACACGATCTGGCTCACTTGGAATTTGCAGAAGCAGAAATTACAATGGAATTGGCTGAGGGCATTGTCGCCGGAGATGAGATTGTATTTGAATTGCAAATTGACAACGGGCTTTATACCGCAAGAGATACAATAGTCAAAACTTATGGAGAAGAGTTTGATGATGCACAAACAGTTTTCTCTGATGAAGGCAACGATCTTTCGCAGTGGTCAACTACAGACGAGTGGGGGATTACGACCAATGAATTTTACTCCGCTCCAAGTTCCATTACAGACTCTCCGAATGGCGCTTATGATAATAATACTAATAATAGATTGGTGCTTGCAGAGCCGATAGATTTATCCAATGCTGAAGAAGCCAAACTGGTCTTTCATGCGAAGTGGAATATAGAAGATTACTACGACTATGTACAGGTAGAGGCCTCGGCATCGCCTTTTGGTTTCGATCCCCTTTGTGGTATTTATACGGTTCCGGGTAGCGAGGAGCAAGATTTTGGAGAGCCGGTTTATGAAGGCACGCAAAATGATTGGGTGCAGGAAGAAATGGATTTGGTAGATTATCTGGGTGATGATCTTTACTTGCGTTTTCGCCTGCGTTCCGATGGTGGCCTAGAACTGGATGGTTTCTATTTTGATGATCTAGAAATACAGTTACGGACAGATGGTATGACCACGACGCAGCAGCTTTTTGCCGAAGATTTTATTCTATACCAAAGACCAAATCCAGTAAAAGACGTTGCTGTTATTGGTTGGAGAAACAACAATAACCCATCAGGATACTTAAACATTTATGATGCTACCGGCCGCTTGGTTAAGGATATAGCCTTGGATGCCAAATTTGGCAATGAATTGGAAATAGATACGGATGACTGGGCGGCAGGCGTTTATTATTATAAAATAATTATGGCAGAGGGAGAGACAGAAGCCCGCAAATTGGTGAAAATGTAGCATGAATGTGGCGTCGTAATGCTTACGGCGCATCTATTTTTTTATTTCTTGCAATATATTGAACTTCAATGTATTGCCTGAATTCGTATATCAAAAATAACCCAAAAACTGCGTTAATTCCCAAAAGATTGCCGTATATTTGTTGTAGTTCCCCTAAAAATACCTTATTTTAAGCATAATAACCCAAAATTTAGTGGGTTGTATTGATAGTAATTATTGTTCCTGTGCTTTATGCAATGGATTTAAAAGTCTGGCTTCTCAATGAGCGCTAAGCGAATGATCTAATATCTAAGAGCACAGCGATCTAATATCTAATAAATGAAGGACTCGAAAGTAAAAAAAACGACAAAAATTGCCACCTTTATCCGGGAGAGCAATTTGCCCAATGTCCTCACCACCATGCGGACATTGCTGGCACTGGTATTGCCGTTCATCCTGGTGGGGGAGAGCCTGACGATGCGCTTGCTAGCGGGTTTCGTCTTCTTCATTGCCGCCATTACCGATTACTACGACGGCATGCTAGCCCGCAAGTACAACTTAATTACCCTTTTCGGGAAAATCCTAGATCCGATAGCCGATAAGTTATTGACATTGGGTGCTTTCACGACATTATATATGCTAGGCATGTTCCCGCTCTGGATTTTGATCCCCATTTTATTCCGGGAAGTTGCCGTTACCGTAATTCGTTTTTATTTCCTATACAAAGGCAAAGTCGTAGCTGCTGTTAAGAGCGGGAAGCTCAAAACCGTCTTGCAGTTTATGGCCATTGTTTCCATCTATGTCAATTTGTTGGTCAAGGTAGATTTTGCCCCTATGCTTTCTATGGCGGTAGCCAACCCGCTTTCCGTATTCTTCACGGTCGTCATGTATATTTTACTGTTTGCGGCCTTGTACCAAACCTTGTATTCTGGTTTTGATTTCCTCAAGAAAAATTGGAAGTTGTTGACGGGGCGGAAGTGGGCTTAGTTTCAAATAAAAAAAAGGACGAGTGCATAAAAAATGGGTGTACCCATTATAGTTAAGATAAAGGGAAATTGAGCGTAGGCAATCCCATTGGGGATAAGGGGATGCGAGTGCAGAATTTTCCTTTGTATTGGATATGTTACACATCAAAAAAGAACTTGCAACCTTTGTCACAAGTTCTTGGCTTAAACTCCTATAGTTTAATTCTTCGATTATCTATTTTCCAAGGCGAGCAAGCGACGTTCCATTTCTGCAACCCGATCCTTCAAAGCCTCCTTATCCTTTTTCAGGGCAATAGCATGCAAAAAAAGCTCCTCAATCTTTTCCTGTTGCATCACGATAACTTCTTTTACAACCAAACCACTTTCTGCAATTTCGGCTGCCGTCGGTGTATTCGGCAAATGCCCTTCCGAATCAATATAAGCTTCTACTTCCTCCAGACTTTTTAAATCATAATCTTCTTCAAAAACATAATCTGCCCAATTGACACAATTATCAATGGTTATGTTTTCTGTAAGGATACCTCCTTTTACAAAAAGCTTGTAGTTGGAAACGTCAATGGCTCCCGACATGGTAGGAATTGCCTTTGTCCCGATAGCTACCTTATCACTGAAGTGACCTTTGCCTTCAAAATAACCCGCCCAAGATTGTGCTGTTCCGACCTGTTCATCTATACCGATAACTGCTGCAACGGCACCCGTAACAGGCGTATTGTCTATGGTTCCCGCTAACTTAGAATAGCTTCCTCCTGCTCCAATGCAGGCAACTCCTGCGTGATATAGG
>JAHDGC010000665.1:0-1372 GCA_020627865.1 Saprospiraceae bacterium
GAAGGCAGTCGGCTTATTGCAATTGATGTTGCAAGCGGGGATGTTGGTGCCGGTAGATGAAGAATCTGAGTTTGGTATCTTTGAAAAATTTTGTGCGGATATTGGCGATCAACAATCCTTGGAAGATGACTTGAGTACGTATAGTTCTCGCTTGAAGAATATGAAGCATTTCGTGGAGCTGGCCGATGAAAAAACCTTGATCCTGATTGACGAGTTTGGTTCAGGAACGGATCCGCAAGCGGGTGGTGCCATTGCAGAAGCTATTCTGAAAGATTTAAACCATAAGAAAGTTTTTGGCGTTATTACCACGCATTATTCTAACCTCAAAATGTTTGCTTACAAGACAAAAGGAATTGTGAATGGGGCGATGGTTTTCAATAAAGATAGCCTTAGTCCGACCTATGAAATGAAGGTTGGTCGGCCAGGTAGTTCTTATGCTTTTGAGATTGCTTTTAAAAGTGGTTTGCCTAAAAAAATTATCAACTATGCCCAGCATAAATCGGGTAAAAATGCGAGAGCTGTTGATAAGTTATTGATTGACCTTCAAAGAGAAAAGAAAGAGGTAGAAGATCAGTTGGATGAAATGAAAACCAAGCAAAGTAAACTGGAAAAACTGATCAAAAGTTACGAGACTTTGCACAAGGATCTGGAATACAAACGGAAGAAACTCAAGCTGGAAATGAAAGAGAAAGACCTCCAGCAAGAGCAAAGAAAGAACAAGCAGTTTGAGAAGTTGATCCGTGAAATTAGGGAAGAAAAAAATCTTGAAAAGGCGAGGAAATTGGCTGCGAAGGTAAAGGAAGAGCGGAAAGAGCTTACGGAAAATGTAACCAACCTGAAAGAGGAAATTTATGCCAAACAGGTAGAAACAACCAAAAATAATCGACCGATTGTGGTAGGCGATTTTGTCAAATTGAGGACTGGAGGCGCTACCGGCAAAGTAAGCTCTATCTCCAAGAATAAGGCCATTATTACGGTAGGTATGATTAGCATGACGGTAAAGCTCCGGGATCTGATGCTGGCCAAAGAACCTTTGGAGATTAATACCAAAAAAGGAGTGACGACTGATATGATTAATAGCACGGCAAGCCTTGAAAGTAAAATTGATCTGCGAGGATTGCGGCGAGAAGAAGCCCTGAAGTTGTTGGAATCCTTTGTGGACAAGGCCGTGATGGCGTCCAATGCCAGTTTGAGGATTGTGCATGGCAAAGGAGACGGTATCTTGCGAGAGGCGGTGAAGAAAAAACTGAGGGAATATAAAGGTGTGGCCTCTATCGAACATCCGGAAGCGAAAGATGGTGGGGATGGGGTGACGATTGTGGAGTTTGTTTGATTGATCGTCTGTAGAAACGCAATGCATTGCGTTTCTACA
>JAHDGC010000665.1:1382-4571 GCA_020627865.1 Saprospiraceae bacterium
GTGGCTCGAACAAAAGTGGGTGGGGTTGGGGTGTGTGTAGTTTGTTTGTTTGTTCGTCAAATGCATTGCGTTTCTACAGACGACTATGTAATTTAATGCGCCAACCTGTGATCCTTCCCTCCCATAATCCGCAAACTAAAATCAGCCGCATTCTTGCCCATAACTTTCTCCATGATGACTTTTCCGGAATGACCAAATTTTAAATATTCAATACGTTCCTTAGAAAACCATTCGAAAATATCGGCTGGGTTATCAAAAAAGTGGATCAAATCCTGTTCAAGTTGGGGGAAATCCGCATACGTTTCGTAGTGCTCAAATGAATTGATAACCCCATCAAAATCAGAACCGATAGAGATAATATCCCAGGCATCTTTTGTCTGGATGGCATCAACGATTTCTAGAATATTGGCTGCAATAACTTTGACATAAAGTTGCCGCTTCTCTTCAGAATGATTTGGAAGGGCATCTACTTTTTCCTTAATCAAATCTCCTGCGATTCTGTATTTATCCAACATGATCCCGATCAATCCCTTTGAGGCATATATTTCCCGTACATCCTCATCGGCCAGATTCAATGTCCACAAATTGGTATATGATTCCTTGTTCTTTTTGTCGCTGTCCTTTTGCTGGTAAGCCGCATCATACCAGCTCTTGCCACTGATACCGGAATGGCTGGCCAGTATCGGAATATCATCCCCAAGGATTCTTTGCTGCCTGATATAATCATAGTACCATTTCCGAGAATCTAGGGACATATGCTTAACATCAATCAGGATTCTGCGACCTTTTTCTTTACTCAACAAACGAGCAATGGCCTTTTCTCCCAGCGGCGTAATCCCCGAGTTCATATTTTCTTTTTGGTTAAAAACCATATTCTGCTTTGCCGTAAAAGTTTTGGCATGACCAGATAAGCCATTCCACATAAAATGATTCAGTGTCAGAAACCAAATCGGATACTCCAACAATTCGTCGCTGCCTTCTTGCCAAGGCGTTATGCCCTTGAGTTTATCAATATTATGAAGTACCAAAGTTTCATATTCCGGCGAGTCGTAAGGCCTGGACTTTAGCGGGGAATGTCCGAGCGCATGGCCACCTTCAATACTGAGCATGATGCCAACTTTATAAGGATCATTTTTAATCCGCTCGAATTGTTCTTTTGTTTTTATAATTTCAAAAGAATATTCCTGCCCATTCAGTATCCGAGTTTCTTGTTGTTCATCAATGACATACTGGATATGTTGGCGGAGATCATCGTAATAATCTACAAAATCTGTATCAAAGAAATCATACCCAACATGACACCCGGCCATACAGGCTAAGATTGGGACTTTCTTCTTGGTTTTTTTGACCATCTTAGGGTGTCTCATTTCGTATTCCATCGGAATGATAGAAAGGTAAGCCAACTTTACATTTCCTTGCACGCAAGATATAAGATTGCTCTGCGATGCTTTCGGGATGTTTTTACTAGATTTGATGACTTGCTTGAGTTTCTTTTCCGGACAGGAACGACAATGAACATCCCACATACCGGAATCCTTAATTTCCCTTGAGTTGAAAGGAGCGAAAGAGGAATGCATGTGAATATCTGCATAAAAAGAACTGTGTTGACCCCGTGAGTCATAACAATAGAGTAGCAGCAGCACAACGTACAAATGGAGTGGCAGTAAACGCATTGGTGTAACGATTAGTGTGATTAATGTATAATGGTCGATTGGTTACACGGGTGGAGGGTGTAACTAATCCGATAAATTTTAAGTCAAGAATACGCCAAGGACATTTAGTCATGCCGTATTTTTATGCAACTGTGATGTTGAGAAATTTGGAGGTTCTTCGCTTTCAGGATATGGGTTTGTAGAAGTTTTAGCTTTGCAATTTTGCTTGGGGAGTTTGAAATAATGCCCTTATTATATATAACTTTATTAAAGTCGTAAGTGCTGCTTTTTGAAAGTGAAAAAATAACTTATCTTTGGCAAGAATTAATAGCAATTTGATTTTGTCTATGACGACATAAAGTCATAATAAAGTCTTTTCTTTAATTTAAAACTTTTTTGAATGAAAAACAAGTTATAAAGTTAGATTTTTTGGGAAATGAACCACTATAGTAAACTTCATACCTTATAGTAACGAGAGTTTTAATGCGTTATTTTTGATGTGGGTTTTTTCTTTACTTTATTTTTGATGCACCTAAATTTGTCACACACTCTTTTCAAATAATACCGGATATATGATTTGCAATGTATGTCATAAGGATTTGATGACTGATGCGAAGTTTTGCTCAAATTGTGGAACCTTGATCGCAAGGCAAGCCGAAGCTGCTGCGACCGAACAACTCGATGATAAGGCGTCGAGTGTCTATGGTTTTGATTTTGACCACCCTGATAAAATTGAGGGAAAGTTGGTCGAATATTTTCTAATCATTCTGGAAGAAAAGCTTCGCACAGAGCATGCCGTTAAGAATATTGATGATTATTTCAGGATTTATGTGGAATCTTCTTTCAATAAGGAGTTGGAGTTAAATGCAGCGGACATGTCGAAGGAGTTACAAGTACTATACCACGAGGGGGGTGGAGAAAATGGACAAGCCATAGATGCTTTTGTTTTTAAAAAACTGGATGGACTCAGTGACTATTTTTTGATTAAGTACTGCGGAGATTTGGTAGGGGAAGAATTGCCGGACGATGTTTTTTCTTTTGATGAAAGCAATATGGAAGAGGTCAATTGGCAAGAATTGATTTTGCGGTTTTTGCAATTGGATAAAAATGACGAGAAGGTTTACACGGATTTTGTTAATATGCCTTTCACCAAATTACAGAATGCTAGCCAGTCTTTCTTGTTTCCGGGAAAGGAGGAAAAGATTTTACTGATTTGTGATCAAACGGTTTTTGGCTCCTGTAAAGAAGGATATGCCCTTACGGAAAATGGCTTGTATTGGAAGGCGCATTTTGAACCTGCCCGCCACTGTTTGTATAAAAATATTGAAACCTTGAGTATAGAAAATGAATGGATTAACCTGAATGGGATGTTTTTCAATGCTGGAGAAGGTCGTAACTTGAAAATGTTGAAATTGTTGAAGAAATTGAAAAGTTTAAAATAAATTGAGTGAAAATACTACTCGAAATTTATTATTGGTTGCCAAAGTCCTCCCCCCGCCCCCTCCCGAGGGGGAGATCGCTCTAATGCCGAAAGGCC
>JAHDGC010000666.1 GCA_020627865.1 Saprospiraceae bacterium
GAAGACACTAAATCTTATATTCCCGAAAAGGGGGGTATTGAGAAATGAGGAGCGGGTAAATGAAATTGCAGATTTTTTTGGTAAAGAAAATACGTTTAGTATATCGCAGAATAATGTCATAAGACTAGAGGCTAAACAGCATGCTCCCGAAAAGATTAAGGTTGATATTCCGGAAGCGACGATGCATCCGCATGGTAATACTCCGGTAATTAAAAGAAATAACTTTGAAGTACGCTGGAATGCTGATCAAAATAATGCAAATGGGGTAGTTGCATATTTATGGTGGAATGGAGATAGAACTGACCTTCCTGCTTCTGAGCAAGGAAAGGGAGAAATTTTTAGGAAAGCCATAAAACTAGATGATACCGGTCAGGGAAATATCCCTAAAGATTTTTTTGATGGAATTCCGACTAATGCAATTGTTACGATATTTTTTATCAGGGGGAATATCGATATAGAAAAGACTAATAACAAGTCTTTCAAGTTCTATAGTGTTACCCAAGATAAATATAATATAGTTGTTTCTGACTAAAAAATCAGGATAAGTCGATTAATAACGGAAAGTGTTACTGTAATATTTTCCGTTATTTTTTTGATATACTTTTTAAGTTGTTTATATGAATCTATATCAAAAATGGTGTATCACAAAAGCTACGGTAAAGCTTGAAAGATTGGAGAAATTTTATAATCGCTCCGAGACTATACTAGATGTTGGAAGTGGCAATTGTGCCTTAAGTTTGCTTTTGAAAAATAATAACATGAAGGTTACTTCCCTTGATATTGCCAATAAATCTGCATATAAAGAAATTACACCTGTAATATTTGATGGCTTAAAATTACCGTATGGGGATAACGAGTTTGATGTAGTCCAGTTAATTACAGTTCTTCATCATATTAAGCAACCCGAGATAATTTTAAAGGAAGCGATTAGGGTCGGAAAAAAAATAATAGTTATGGAAGATGTGTATGAAAGCACACTTCAGAAATATCTAACATTTTGGGCGGATAGTATAAACAACTGGGAATTTATCGGGCATCCGCATTCGAATAAAACAGATGAAGAATGGCGGCAATTGTTCAAAAAATATAATATAGAATTGACGCAATCGGAATATTACAAATTTCTATTATTTTTTAAACAGGTGACATATGTTCTTGTAAAATAAGCTATACTCCTTCTCTAAGAATTAATATGTGAGTTTATTGTGTTGAAAACGGTTTGTTTTAAAATTTTCGTGTTCTTTTCATTAAAAGGAATTGTAGCGGTATCAATGGGTGAGTCAATAATACAAGTAACCTTTCCGTTTTTCAATGGCAAGCCTGATCGTCCAAAAACTTCCCGTACACCTACTAAAGTGATTGGGACTACAGATAAATTTGATCTTAGCCCTAGTTCGAAGGCACCCGGAAAAAATGGGTTTATCTTATTCCTTTTTAAGCTGAATGTTCCTTCAGGGAATATAATTATTGAGGAATGCTCTCTTTGGGCTTTTTCAAGTAGTCTTTGTAGGCATTCTTCTCTATCCTTTTTATTTTTTCTATCAATTAGGATGCAGGTGGTATTAAAAAGATGCCTCATCAATGGAATTTTACCAACAGCTTTCTTCCCTAAAGCAGTAAATTTACGATTTAAAACACCGGCCATTAAAATTGTATCAGCATTGGAAGAGTGATTTGGGGTGAAAATGTATTGGGAGGAGTTGTCTAATTTTTCGATACCAATTATTTCAAGTTTTATATTATTCAGGAATAACCACATGCGTGCCCAAAAGTGAAAATACTTGTAAAGGAGGTTATTGTTTATTACGTTAATGCGAATAAACATTGTTATTAGTAGGCTCGGCAACAAGAACACGAAAAATGTTAATGAAGCCCAAATTATTCTAAGTAAAGAAGTCATAGCAATTTATAATTATGGCAAATAATCTTGAATCAAAAATTCATTTAATTAGTTTAGCTTTTTCTGGAGGATTACTACTTTCTCTGGCATGGCTCCCACTCCCATTTATATCTATTCTCTCTTTTATAAGTTTAGTACCTTTATTTAAATTGAATGAACTTTATTTTACGGAAAAAATTTTTAATAAGAAAATTTTTTTAATATTAATTATACATTTTTCACTTTGGAATGTGCTGACCACTCACTGGGTCTGCACATATTATTTTGGGGAAGGTATTGGGGTTTTAATATATAACACCATTTTAATGGTTTTGGCTGTTGTGGTCAATAGAATTATTGCCAGTAAGCATAAAAATATTTCACTTATTTTTACTTGGCTCTCCTTTGAATATCTGCACCAAAACTGGGATTTGGCTAATCCCTTTTTAACTTTAGGGAATTGCTTGGGGACATCAATTGAATTTATCCAATGGTATGAATTTACTGGGGCATTAGGAGGGTCTTTATGGATATTAGCTGTCAATCTTTGTATATTCAAAGCTCTGGGCAATGCGCAGCATAAAAAAAAGTTCTGGACAATTGTAGGCATAGGCGTTCCGATTATAGTCTCTATATTAATTTCTAATTTTCATGTGCTTAGAAATAAGACAGAAAGCAACTTAGAAGTAATTGTTATCCATCCACAAATTAATAATCATGATAAAAAAAATAACATAATAAAAAATTTAGATGTTTTGCTTGGTTTAACAAAACTAAATATAACGGCAGATACAGATTATGTGGTATGGCCTGAAGGAGCACTCAATAAATTAGGGTGGATACATATAATTAATGAAAATAAATATATAAATCAAGTCAAAGATTTTTTAAAAGATTATCCCCAAACTCAAATTATAGCAGGGGGTAGTTTCTTTGAGATTTGTACTGGAGAAGAAAAACAATACAAAAATTCTAATTATGACGCTAGAACTGATATCCATTTTCTCGCGTACAATGCTGTCTTTAAAATTAGTTTGGCAGATGCTGTAAAACTCTATACAAAAAAGAAACTGGTTCCTTTTGAAGAAACCATTCCTTTTTCGCCAATCTTTAGAGTTGTCCAAAGTAAAATAAGTAAGAATGGACTGATGTTTTCTGTTACGGATAAATATGACAATATTTTTAATGATTCTAGCTTACATAGTTTTACACCTTTAGTTTGTTATGAGAGTATATTAGGGGAGTTTACAGCTTATGCCTCAAGAAGATCAAATCTAATGTTTTTTCTTATGAATGAGCTATCTTTTAATCATGTTCAGGCAAGGTGGTTGGGTTTGTATAATTCAATGATTCGGGCAATAGAGACTAGGAAAAATATTGCAAGGTCTGCAAACTATGGTATTTCAGCTTTTATTGATCCTTTTGGAAGGGCCTACGAGATTGAACAGGGTTCGGAAGGTACAGCTTTAAAAGGGCGTTTAACATCAAACAGCTATTTAACTTTTTATAGTACTCATGGGGATTTCATCGGAAGGGTGTCCTTGATTATTATGGTTCTCTTTTTTCTCTTAAATATTATTACAAGATTCAAGGAAAAGTATATGCCCCTTTGAAGATATTGCCCGTTACGACATGCTCGTAGGGTTGTCGTAACAAATGTAATCACGCCAAATATTTCCCAACAATCGGCATCCGCCTCCCCATTCCAAACGCCTTCGTAGAAACCCGAATCACCGGAGCCGTCTGGTACCGTTTAAACTCATTAATATTAACCAATCGCAAAATCCGCCGTACCAATTTTTCATCAAAACCCATGGCGATAATCTCATTCGGCCCTTTTCGCTGTTCGATATATTGATACAGAATTTGATCCAGTATATCATAATCCGGTAAGCTGTCAGAATCTTTCTGGTTCGGACGCAACTCTGCGGAAGGCGGCTTGGTAATCGTATTTTCCGGAATCACCTCGCCATCCTTATTGATAAAACGGGCCAATTCGAAAACCTCCGTTTTGTAAACATCTCCTATTACCGAAAGGCCACCACAAAGATCGCCATAAAGCGTTCCGTAACCGACGGCCATCTCACTTTTGTTGCTGGTGTTTAACAGTATGTTCCCAAATTTATTGGACATGGCCATAACAATCATTCCCCGAATCCTTGCCTGAATATTTTCTTCGGTAACATTAAACTTTTGTCCCCAGAAATGCGGTTCCAATATTTTTTCATAACTGCTGTACACTTCGTTGATGGGAACAATATCATATTGCACCCCGAGGTTGACGGCCAGTTGTCGGGCATCGTTCACCGAGTGGTCTGACGAAAATTTAGAAGGCATCAAAATTGCCCTAACATTATCCTCGCCCAAGGCCCGTGCTGCCAACGCACAAGTCACGGCCGAATCAATACCGCCGGACAAACCCAGAATCGCTTTTTTGAAACCCAACTTTTCGAAGTAATCCTTTATCCCGAGCACGATGGCATCATGGATAAGCTGCATTTTTTCCTTGGGCTGTTCCCGATTTTGCTGCCCTACCAACACCGCATCTAGTTCATAGCAACGGATACATTCTTCAAAGTAAGGCATCTCATCAAATACATTTCCATCAGGAGAAACCACGAGGGAGCCACCATCGAAAATCAGTTCGGTTTGTGCCCCTGCATTGTTTACATAAAACATCGGGATATTAT
>JAHDGC010000667.1:0-2891 GCA_020627865.1 Saprospiraceae bacterium
ACAGGCAGGCCGATGGGACTCGTTTTTATAATTAATTTAAATTACACGGTACTTAGATTATTGCATTTTTATTGAGTTTATGCAATGTTTTACTTAAACATGATTTAGTTTTAAATTGTATTTTATGAACAAGATACGACTTCCTATTTTTATGGTATTGCTATTTTTGCTGTCCTGTCATGAAGCCGAAGATAATACGATAGCTTTTTATCATTGGAAATCAAAAGCTTTTTATAGTGAAAATATTAACAATGTGCTGACGAAAACAAAAGCTAATGATATTTACCTGCACTATTTCGATGTAGATGCCGTTAAAGAAGCCTCTTATTCAGACAAAGGGCTATATCCTGTTTATGTATTGAATGAAGTTGACGAAGCTTTCAAAAAATATAATATTATTCCTGTCGTTTTTATTACGAACCGGACTTTGCAAAAAGAAAAGGATATGCTTCTGCTTAGTGATCGTATCCGAAAATTGATAGACGAAATTAGCTTGCATCATTTTGGTCAAAAGCATCATGAAATTCAACTGGATTGTGATTGGACGGCCAGTACGAAAGCGCGTTATTTTGAATTGATTCAATTGCTTCAGGAAAATTATGCGCTTGGTGTCACGATTCGATTACATCAAATAAAGTATCCTGAAAGAACAGGCGTGCCGCCAGTGAAACGCGGCGTTTTGATGTTATATAATGTTGGCGATTTGAAAGATTTTGAACAGAACTCCATTTTGCAAGCAGATATTGTTGCGGATTATATTTCAGAAAAAACAACTTATCCATTAAAACTCGATGTTGCCTTACCTTTATTTAGTCAGACAATTTTGAAAAGTAATTCCAACGAATTTAAAATCCTGAACAGAGCCGATCAAAATTTACTCCAAACAGATACTTTTCATTTTAGACAAAAAGCAGCAAATATTTTTGAAGTAAAAAATGATACTTTGTATAAAGGTTTTTATCTTTCGGATGGTTATCTTTTGAAAACGGAAAAACCGAGTGAGTCAGAAATCGTCGCGGCTTATACTGTCATTAAACAAAGCCAGTTGAATATCGGAAACCTCATTTTTTATCATCTAGATGATGCCGCCTTACAGGAATTTGATCTGGATAAAATATTGGAAGCATTATGAAATACTTTTGGATTATCTTATTTTTCTTTTCAAGTATCGGTGTGGAGGCCTGTGGTTGGTCTCCCGAAAATGAATTGTATTTTTTTTACAATATTTTTGAGCAAACAAATATTGCATCCGAAGATTACTACCCATTTTTGAGGGATGATAACCATACTTTTTATGAAGGAAGTGATGGACGGGAAGATTTCCATCAGGGAAATTTGGCGCTGTGGCAAAAATTGTTGCCGGATGCGGATACGGAAGAAATTCTTGTGGCCATGACAGCATCCGATTCCAGTTTTGAAAAATTCTGGAAAGGGCGGGATTCGAAAATTGAACTGGCTGCAAAAGCGTATATGGCTTTTGCACGAAAGTGTAGTCAAGCTTTTGCATATCGCAAACAATATTCTTGGGACTACGATGATATTTTGAAAAATAATGCGGTAGACTTTTTAGCTTTATTAGAAGAAGGACTCACTTTATACAAAAGGGAGAAAAATGCCCAGTTGGCAATGCGTTATGCCTATCAGGTCATCCGGATTTTTCATTATGGGAAACAATACCAGGAAGCGATAGATTTTTATACCGCAAAGATAGTTGAGGAAAGTGTCGTTGAAAAAAATGAAATTTACTATTATCTGTTGGATCAGGTTGCAGGCTGTTATTATTCTCTGGAGGATTTTGAGCAATCTGCGTATTTGTTTCTGAAGGTTTTCTCCAATAGTCGTGACCGGAAAGCTTCTGCATTTTTGAGTTATAATTTTTGTGTCAACAAAGGAGCAGAAGGAAAAACTTTATTCAAGCATACTGAGGATGAAATTGCCTACTTGACCATGAAGGGGCTGAATAATTTTTCTGATGACTTTGCGGTACTTCAGGAGTTGGGGGCACTTACGCCAAATGATGCCAGAACGGAATTGCTTTTTACCCGAATACTGAATAATGTCGAACGGGAAGTTTGGCCGACGCAAATTGGGATGCAAGTAAAAGATTTTCCTAACATTAAAGATGCAAATTTGATGCTTGTGGCAAAAATGGAAGCTTTTGCGGAACAACTTTGTCAAAATACTAAAATTGTGAATAAAGATTTCTGGCAACTGGGTTCCTCCTATCTTTCGTTTTTGAAAGGCGATTTATCTGTTGCCAATAAAAAGTTGTCGAAAGTGAAAAAAGGCAGCTTAGATAAACAAAGAGAAATACTAGGGCACATTTATAAAGTTTTTAGCTGGGAAGTGGTAACAGAAGTGGAAGAAGCTTACCTGGCAGATTTTCTTTCAGATATAAAATTAGGCGGGGATGGAGATTTTGAGTTACTGGATTCAAATTGGGAATATGTTGTTGTGGAACGAGTCGCACATTTGTATTATGTGGATGGCCAACTAGCGAAAGCATTTTTATTGCACAATAAGGTTGAGGCCTTAGATCGTATTTTTTCCTTGCCGCTTCTTGATGACTTGCTGAGTTTTGTTGCAAAGAAAAATAAGAATGTATTTGAAAACATATTGTTTAGAATAGCGAATGATATTTCTGGTGGATATGATGCTACGACTTATCTAAGGCATCTAAAGGGATTGTATTATTTGCAGGAAGCAGCACCGGAGCAGGCATTGCCTTATCTAGATAATCCCTCGATGAATATCGTGGATAATGACGAAACAGCTTGGATAGGTGGGCCGGTTTCGGCAAGAATTTTCAGCAATAACACCAAGGAGTGTTTTAATTGTGAAGTTACGGATGTGATGGTGGATTCCGTTTTTCTAGCGGATGTTTCTTCTTT
>JAHDGC010000667.1:2901-4562 GCA_020627865.1 Saprospiraceae bacterium
GACAGCAATAACACCAAGGATTAATTGTGAAGTTACGGATTTGATGGTGGATTAGCGGATGTTTTTTCTTTTATAAAACCAAAATTTAATAAGGCAGAACTGGCCGATTACTTGATAAAGTTGGAAGCCCTGACCTCTGATGAAAAAATATGGAAAAGGAAGTTGGCGCATTACCTGTTGGGTAATTATTACTATAACATTACAAATACGGGATATTTCCGAGGCACTTTATCTGGGGGAAGCAACTGTTGCGACTATGCTTATTTTTTGGGTTATTATAATGAGCATACGGTTGCAGCAGACCTGATTGAAGCACGAGAGGGTTACAATTTATTTGATATTGGGAACCATGCACAGACTTTTCATGGTTTGCAACAAAATGCGCGGAAGCATTATGAAAAGGTTATCGAATATTCGACGGATAAGGAATTGAATGCGAGATGTCTTTATATGATGGCGAAGTGTGAGTTGAATGCTTTGTATAATAGTGATGGAGAATTGGCGCATTATTATGATGGCGGTATGCCGGAAGGGATGGAGGCTTATAAGGATAGTTTCCGGCGGTTGCGAGCTGGTTATCAGGATACGCGTTTTTATGATTTAATTATTGAAGAGTGTAGTTTTTTTCGGTATTATTGTAGTTTGTGAATATGTTGTTAAGATATTTATTTTTGTTATGTGATTTTTGTTTGTTTTTCTTAAGATGGCAGTATTTAATCAAGACAGGGTGGGTCCCGCCCACTTGCCTCCGCCGCCACCCCGGCATATTTCGGGGTGCAATACAAACATACCTCCGGCTGCCCTGTTCAGCCACTTGGGCTCAAGGTATTTTGCTTAAGAATCAAAGATTCCGACATTAGAAGCATGCGACGTCAACGTACTTCTGATTGCTAGTATGGATAGATTATTTGAACAAAAAACAATCGTGATATTGTCTTCTGCTCTGCAGTGTTGATTAAATTATTACAAATATAATGCAATTGTGTTTAAAGTGAAAACAAATCAGGTTTTATTTTTATATTTTTATGAATTTGTTTTTCTGAAAATCCAAAAAAATAGAAAATATCCCTTCGAATTTTTCGGAAAACAGCATTAATCTAGTGCTGACTTTGCTTAAATTTGCCCAAAAATTATTTTTTAAAATCAACCTATGTCAAGCCACAACCTCTTATTACAAAACTGCCAAATCTGCAACCCCGGTGCTTCCTTGCATGGAGAGCAGAGGGATATTTTTATTCAAGATGGCCGTATCAGTGTAATCCGCCCACACATTACGGGTGTCGATACCCGTAGTGTGGATTGTAAAGGTGCAATAGTTTCTGTAGGTTGGTTGGATATAGGGACACAAACTGGCGATCCCGGCTTTGAGCATCGGGAAGATTTGCAATCGGTTTCGCGGGCTGCTGCTGCCGGCGGGTTTACGGCACTGGCTCCTTTGCCGAATACCAATCCTGTGATCCATTCCAAGGCAGAAGTTTTATACCTTAAGTCAAACGCGGAAAAATTGTTGGTTGATCTGTATCCGATTGGTGCGTTGAGCCAAGGCTGCAAGGGGAAGGACATAACGGAGATGATCGACATGCATCATGCTGGGGCGAGGGCTTTTTCTGATGGGAAACGTCCGGTACAGGATAGCGGTTTGATGATGCGGGCTTTGCAAT
>JAHDGC010000668.1 GCA_020627865.1 Saprospiraceae bacterium
TCTGCACCATTGATGACCAGTATAGTTTTACGCCTTATTGGCAACCGAAGTTTATCGACAAACTGGTTTCGGAAGATCGTTGCCACCTGAATGGCATGGTTTTGCAGGATAGCAAACCGCTCTATGTTTCTGCTTTGGGAACGGGCAACAGCATGCAAAGCTGGCGGGGAAATATTACTTCGGGCGGGGTGATTATCCATGTTCCTTCTGGCGAGGTGGTCATTGATGGCTTAGCGATGCCCCACTCCCCTAAACTCTACGATGGTAAGTTATATTGCTTGCTTTCTGCAAAGGAGGAACTAGTATGCATTGATCCAGAAAGAGGGACTTATGATGTGGTGAAGAAGATTCCAGGTTTTGTTCGGGGCATGGCACGTCATGGCGATTACCTATTCATTTGTACCTCTAAATTGCGGCAAAATTCCAGCACTTTCAAGCATTTGGAAATTGCCAAAAGTGCGGATCGAGCTAGTATTATGGTGTTGCATTTACCAACGGCCAGTATCGTCTCCAATTTTGAGTGGAAGGCCAGTGTGGATGAAATTTATGATATTCAAATCTTGCCCAATTCGATACGGCCAAATATTGTGAATACTTATCAGGATAAACACCATCGGGCTTTGCATATTCCCGAGGCGACTTATTGGGGGATGGAGCGACCGGAGCAGAATATACAGCCGTCGGAAAGGGTTTGATGTTGGGACTGTATAAAAAAAACGTAGGGATAAGGCATGCCTTGTCCCTACGTTTTTTTTATACAAAATCATTCCTACAAATAAATCAAAAACAAAACATATTGATAAACAGCTAAATACACCTCTCTGTGTGCTATTGTCGTATCCCCGTTCCCACCACAAGCAATTTTGTTACTGTAATTTAGTATACAATTCCGACACATTCCTATCATCAATTTTCCATAAATGTATTAACTTTGGAAGTAGCCCCATAAGGATTGTAACCTACACCACTTCTACCTTATCCATCCAAATATTTAGTAAATCTTGTTATCATGCAAATTAAACACTTCCTTTTTTGTTTCCTTTTATGGAGCATGGCTACCCATATGCTGGCCCAACCAACCTTCCAACCCGGCAATGATCCCAAACCAGCCGGCAAGATGTGGGTCATGAATGATACCTATTCCGATGAATTTAACGGAAATAGCCTTGATGCCAACAAATGGTACGATTATCATCCTTACTGGGTTGGTAGAGATCCGGCCATGTTCAAGACGGATGCCGTGGATGTTACCAATGGTAGTATGCAAATTACCAACTATAAATTGCCCGCGCCTCAAGTTGTCAATGGCAATACCTATACCATTGCCTGTGGTGCTGTCGTTTCCAAAGCACAAGATGCTTATTATGGATATTATGAATGCCGGATGAAAGCCTCGGATATTTCGATGTCTTCCACCTTCTGGTTAAAGAATCCTTGGAATACCAACACTTGCCCGAAAAGCCAAACAGAATTGGATATTATTGAGTGTATCGGTGGTGCGAAAACCTTTCCTGCTTTTGCGACCCACATGCACTCCAACACGCATTATATTCACAACCCTTGCCCTCAACCGCAGGATTGGAAATCTATAGGGGATAATGCTGCCGTTGGCGGAGATGTCAGCGATGCCTATCATGTTTATGGTGCCTACTGGAAAGATGCCAATAATATCCTGTTTTATATAGATGGGGTATATAAGTATACCATCAATCCCAGTCAACATTATAGTGGGACGCCTTTTGACCGCCCCATGTTCATGTGCATGGTAACGGAAACCTATGACTGGGAAATTCCACCTACCGATTGGGAGTTGGCCAACTTGCAAACTACCACTTACTACGATTGGGTGCGCTCCTGGACTTTGGAGGATGCCAACACCGCAGCGGAAACCGTAACCCTTGTCAATCCACCTACAATCATTGCCCCTGAAAATTCGTACACGCTTAATGTAGATTATTCCGCCAATGTAGATCGGGATATTGTCGTGGAGTTTTGGTCGGCTACAGGATGGGTTACTGCAACGACCACAACGGTTTCCGCAGGAACAGGCACCGTACCTGTCACCGTCACGCCACCTGCTCCGCCAGTCCCCGGTGGTGGATACAGTTGGAAGGTAAGCATCCGGCCAGTAGGGGCAGATTGGACACAAAATATTGACAATGAAACCATCCCAGATGTTACCGTCCTTGTCGAAGAAACCATAAGCCTTATTGATGTGGCAACCATACTCAATGTTGCGGATAGCTATACCGTAGATGTAAGCTATACTGCCGGAGTGGATCGGGACATCATTGTTGAATTCTGGTCTTCCCCCTCAAGCTGGACAGCCGCCTCTGTTATTACCGTACCTGCAGGTTCGTCTACGATTCCTGTTACGGTGAATCTCCCAGCAACATCTACACCGGGGACGACAAACATCTGGAAAGCACGACTCTTGCCCGTAGGGGAAACGGATTGGGCACAAAATATAACTGTAGATCAAGTAAATGATATTGTCATCGTTCAAGAATTTGCATATTTTACCTATGCTCCTACTTATACATACAGTACAGACAGTTATCTTGTCGAGGTCTATTATTCTGCCAGCACTGATAGAGATATTGTCATAGAATTCTGGTCTGCATCCGGCTGGATTGGATCAACGGTTTTCCCTGTACCGGCAGGTTCAGAGGTTACACCTATCCAAGTAGACCTTCCGGCACCGCCAGATCCTGGTAGCGGCTACTACTGGAAATGTAGCCTTCGCCCGTCAGGAGGAGATTGGACACAAAATATTGATAATGGGTTGGTACAAGGTGTAACGATTCTCGCAGAAAATGCCGCATTCATTAGTGCAGAAAATACAGTTCCGCCTGCCAATAGTTATACCGTTGAGGTCTCTTATGTAGCCTCTACAGATCGTGATGTTAATGTTGAGTTTTGGTCCCCTTCTGGCTGGATTGCGGAAACAACAACTACAGTTAGTGCGGGAATAGGTACCATGCTCGTTACGGTTAATCTCCCAGCAACGGCATCAGTAGGTAGTGGGTATTATTGGAAAGTGAACATCCGGCCTGTAGGGACAGATTATACCCAAATTATACAAGGAGAACAGTTTACTGATGTAGAAGTTGTTGCCCCTTGTATAACCGATGTGCTTATTGATACACCTTCCTATTACACGGAATTCGTACGGGCTAGCAACACGGTCATGACACAAGGAACGGTTGTTATTCCGGCAAATGAATCCAGTACCATAACTGCGGGTTCTTCTATTTTATTAAATGCTGGGTTTGAAGTGGAATTAGGGGCGACATTGGATGTTTATATTGAGGGTTGTACGCCTGCTCCGTAGTATTGATATTTTTACACCATTAATATTTGAGGGTTTCTTCGTAAATTTTTATGGAGAAACCCTTTTTTAATGTGATATTAATGTATTAAACATTACACAACTTCTATTTTTTTAGTAACTTTCGCCCTATTTGATGCATCCTAAATTGTCGTTTGGTGCCGGTGCTACGCACCTACTAGATTACGATTAAAACTTTTTCTACAAACGGTTCCGCTCCTCCGGAGCTATCAAACCTGCTTTTTTACGTACACAAGAGCCTGCCTGGCAAGCCACGCAGACAGGGTTCAGAGAACCGATTCCGTTTGTAGTAATCATAAAAAATGAACAAAGTATAGAGGTACATAGTACCGACACCGTTAAAAAATTGCATATGCAAGTTAAAAACAAACAATACACCATTGGAGAAAACACCAACGTACTGGATTTGGTTGCCAAGTATGGCTGTCCATTATACGTTTATGACAGTGCCATTATTGAGCGACAATACAAGCGGCTGACTTCCGCCTTTTCTGTCCCGGATTTGAAAATCAATTATGCTTGTAAGGCACTCAATAACATCAACATCCTGCAATTGATGAAAAACATGGGTGCCGGGCTAGACACCGTTTCGATACAGGAAGTGTGGCTGGGATTAAAGGCAGGCTTTCCTCCCCAACAAATTATTTACACCCCCAATTGTGTTTCTATGGAGGAAATAGAATTGGCCGTAAAGGAAGGTGTTCGAATTAATATTGATAACACTTCTATTTTGGAAGAGTTTGGCCACCGGCATCCCAATGTTCCTGTTTGCGTTCGGATTAACCCGCACATTATGGCAGGCGGGAGCAGCAAGATTTCCGTTGGGCATATTGATTCTAAGTTTGGGATTTCCTTTCATCAGATCCCCTTGGTGGAACGTATTGTTAAAACAACAGGGTTGGAAATCGAGGGCTTGCACATGCATACGGGATCGGATATTCTGGATGCGAATGTTTTCCTGCTGGGTGCAGATATTTTGTTTAATGCAGCCAAACATTTCCCTGACTTAAAATATATTGATTTTGGCAGCGGCTTCAAGGTGCCTTACAAACCAGAAGACATTGCAACGGATATAGAAGACTTGGGCGAGAAATTATCCAAGAGGTTTAATGAATTTTGTGCGGCATATGGTCGGGAACTGAGTCTGGTTTTTGAACCGGGGAAATTTTTAGTAAGTGAATCTGGTTATTTTTTCACGAAAGT
>JAHDGC010000669.1 GCA_020627865.1 Saprospiraceae bacterium
TTTGAATTTCATCTTCATCAAAATAAATATATTGATCGTTAATTTTGACAATACCCGAGTATTCCTTAACCATTTTCATAAAGTCGGAAGTATCCACCAATTGCTCTCCCACCGCAACTCGCCACCTGAAATTCAGCATATTTTCCAAATTCACCAAGCCACTGGTAACCACTGCCCCAGAATCACTCCCCCCTTCTAATGCTAGGGAAACTTGCGGACGGAAAAGTTTGCGCAAAGCTTTCGGCAATAGCACCTTGATGCCAAAAAGTTCTATCGTCGGAATTATTTTAAACAAAATATTTACAAACGCACGATTATCAAAAAACATTTTCTCCACCCCCTTCGAGTTCAGCAAGTCATCTACCTGTGGAAAATAGTCAGACAACATGGAAAGATCCCGTAGAATATCCAGCCGCGCATGGGAGTACTCGTCCTCCTGAAACATCTCCTGCAAAGTAATCGGTGCCGTAATTTTCTTGGTTTTATCCTCAATGCCAATATCCACATGAAAACCACCCGCATCTTCATCCTCATCAATCATGAGCACAGGCACATAATCTTTTTCTACAATAAAAAACTTGTTCAACCAAAGCTGGATAGCCGTCGGATACTCTTTATTTTCAAAATCCCGAAACAGCCCTAACGCACCAAAGAAAAACATCCTCACAACATCATCCTCCCGCATCCTCGCATCAATCTTATTGAAGCCATTGACGAAGTGACTGACAAAAAGGGAAAGCAAACTGGTATAGGCATCACTGCTAGTCGGGTACAAAATATCTTTACCGGATTTATAAAAAAGCAAGGGTTCCGGTGTCAGAGATTTCACCTTTCGGACAAGCTCTGCCACATGAGGATTGAGCAAGGCCGGCAACCATCGAATTTTGTAATACCGGCTCCCGACTCGTAAAATTTGCGGAATATAAGCCGCTTGCAAACATAGCTTTTCTGCCAACCGAAGCGTGAGCCAAAGCCCTTTTACGGATGGTGCCAACAGGTGTAGTTGTCCAGCTGGAATTTTCTCCACCCATGCGATAAAATCACCGACCCCCTTAATTTTCAACAATGATTTTCCGCGATCATCCCGCAAGGTACATCCCTGAAACTCCAATTCCTCATCGGCAAAAATTTCCACCACATCTACAGCATTCATTTCTGCTGTCAGCCCCTCCACTTCCTCCATTTTTTCATAACGACTCATTGCTCTAGAGACGGACTTGTATACCTTTTCCAATATTTTTTTAAAATCTCCTTTCGGAAAAAAAACGGGTCGTTCTCCAGTCAAGGTTAAAAGCTGGTCTTTACAATTTGGCAAGACCGAAAAATCAAGACTATCGTAAATATCTTGTTGCCATTCAAAAGGATTTTCTGCCGGAGCTTGCTCCAACATCAAGTCACCCAAACGAGCCACGACCACTTCTTTCTGCCCTTCCGCAGTATACCCAACCCCCTCTAATCCTTTAAAAAGATCAAAGTCATGCAGTTGAAAAACGAGGAAAGGATTTTTATCAATTTCATTAGCCACTAGATAAAGAACGGAAGCCATATGTTTGCAAGGCACTGCCCAATCTGGACAAGAACAACCACCGCTCATATCATCCCAAGAGTTTGGGAAAATGTGTATACCTGCTTTTCGACAAAGTTCCATGAGTTCATTCGGCAACTCCCGATTCAGCAAACGGGAAAGGAAGGCCGGTTTGGAAGTAATCACCTCGATGATCTTCGCCTTTTCACTGGCCTTAAAAGCAGGAATATTCAAACCCACTTTATAAGGTCTTGGTCGAGACCCTTTCACCTTCGCGTATATATTGTTTCGCTCTATATCAATTTCCTGTACCATTCCCCGATTGGCGTAGCTTCGTCCTCGCGGAAGTCGGTTGGAGTAATCAATATTATTAAGTGCATTCAACCATTGTTTACCCCACCAAGTATTGCCGTATGTTTTTCTCATATTATTGCAGACTAGTTCCGATTAAAATGTTTAGGGCACTAAAATACATTTAATGTTTGATAAGACCAAGTGTTCAGTGGAAGATTCAAGGAATTCAAATAACACATTAAAAAATATTGTTTTTTATATAAAATTTCTTACATTTATGACATACCCGTCATAAGCACAAAAACATCTAAAAGAAAATACTGGCCTATGACACTCAAGAATGTATTAACCCAATCTTACTTTAAGGAGCCTTTGGTCTTGCTTCGTGTTTGGCTCGGCATTGCCTTTATCATGCATGGTACTCCCGGCATTTTCAGCCCGGATTACATGTTAGGCCACACCGCCATTATGGAATCTTTTGGCTTGCCGTTTCCAGAACTGCTCGCTTATTTATCCAAGGGCGGAGAACTCATTTCCGGTATCCTTCTGATCTTGGGATTGTTCACCCGACCTGCTGCCGTAGTCATTATTGTCAATATGTTGGTGGCAACTTTCTTCGCGATGCAAGGTGATATTTTTGGAGATTTTCAGGGAGAAATTAGCTTTACCTATTTGCTGGTAGCGCTTGTTTTATTTCTAGCGGGACCAGGTTTATTTGCATTAGATCATAAGTTATTCGGGTTAAAAACATAAATTTCTAAAAGAAAAACATGAATCCTATTTTAAGAAATATTCTAGCAGTTATTGCTGGTATTGCAGCTGGTATGGTTGTCAATATGGGATTGATCAAACTTGGTATGAATATCATTCCGCCACTAGAAGGGGTTGACCCTGCAGACATGGAAAGTTTGAAAAAAAACATCCATCTTTTTCAGCCCAAGCATTTTATTTTTCCATTCCTTGCACATGCCATCGGTACTTTGGTTGGAGCATATTTCGCCGCAAGGCTAGCAGCAAGCCATCAAATGAAATTCGCATTGGGTATTGGGGCTTTCTTTTTACTCGGTGGCATTACAATGGTGATGTCTCTGCCAGGGCCGACTTGGTTTAATATATTGGATCTTGTTGGGGCTTACATTCCGATGGGCTGGCTCGGTGGGAAGATGGCTACGGGTAATCAGGCAAACTAGTGTTTTGTAAATTAAATTTTTGTCAAAAATTTTTCTCTGCAAACGTTCCAGAGATTTGCATCTCAGGCAAGGACATGCCGTTCCTGTCTGCGTAGCCTCGCCAGGCAGGCCTACGGAACTCGTTCTTGTTAAAAAGTTTCAAAATTTATCGGCCTTAAATCTTCTGCAATTTCCACCTCGGTGCAAATTGCCCCAGCGTAGCCATTCCAGAAACTTAAATCTTTTAGAAACCATGTTTTTTCGTTTTTAACAAAATGCTTTCCAGCAGCATCTAATTCTATCTTATTCAAATGATCCAGATTAACGCCCAATGCCTTAATGATACTTTCCTTTCGCGTCCAGTACCAGTAAAATCTTTGTTGTGGATTTTCTTGTTGCTGAATATCCGCCCATTCTTTTGAAGTAAACCAAGCGGAAAACCCCTTAAGGTCTATCTCCTTTTCCATCTCCACATCAATACCTGCCTCTATATTGTTATCAATTACACAAACCACCAGATCGCCCGAGTGGGAAATATTAAATTTCACACCGTCCAAATAAGGTTTATCATTTTTAAGGAATTGCATTTGTCCCAAGTCTATATTTTTGTTTAAATCTTGTAATCCCTTTTTCAGCATTAAACGACCTAGGGTATAATTAAAAGCATCCCTCGGAAATTTGTATCGACAAGCCTTTTCATGCATTCGGGCTGGGATACTTTTCAACAGATCATCTAAATTGTATTTTTGACGAAAATTAAAGGAATTCGCATAGTATATTTTGAGCATAAAATTATTTTTCTTACATAAAAAAGATTACTACACGAAACCTTGGTCAATTGCAAAACGCAACATCTCTTCGTCGTTTTTCAGTTTTAGCTTATGCATGATATTCATACGATGGGTTTCTACAGTATGTTTACTGAGATACAATTGTGCTGCAATTTTTTTGCTGGTGTAGCCCCTACCGAGTAAGACTAGGATATCCCTTTCCTTTTTAGAAAGGGTTAGGGTATTTGCAAAGGGATCAGAGGCCGATAAGCTATCTTGCATTGTAGGGGGAATGTTTTCTTCTTGATGTTTTGATGTTGGGAATAAAATTTCACCGTCTAGGATTTTGAATATCATTCCCATTAGCAAATGGAAATCAGACTCTTTTGAAGCAAAGCCATGTACGCCTAATTCTTTTAAAGTCTTTTTCAATTCGATGGTTTCATACGCGGTAAAAACCAAAATTTTAGTATCCGGATAGTGTACGATAAGCTTTTTCACCATAGCATTCCAATCCAGTCCTGGCATTTTCAAATCAAGGATGATGAGATCAACTTCAATATAACTCAACTGATTAAATAAAGAATCTATTGAATTGGCGGTTCCGATCAATTCAAATTCTGAATCTTTTTTAAAAAGAAAGCGCAATCCTTCAATAACTATAGGATGATCATCAGCGATAAAAATATTAAATTTCTTCTTTACCATCAAAATGTAAATTTTAATAGAATTTTATTCTCTGCAAACGTTCCAGACACTTACGTTTCTGCCTGCCTGCGTGGCCGCAGTTCAGG
>JAHDGC010000670.1:0-2730 GCA_020627865.1 Saprospiraceae bacterium
TTGTGTGTGGTTTAGGTATTTTGTAGGAGAAGAAAAGCAGATTAAAAACAAAAAACTCCGACAATAATTTGGTATTACCGGAGTTTTTTCAGGTTGTATAGGAAAAGGGGAGCATTTTAGTTAGTGGATAATGTTCCGTTGTTTGCACCGCATCCACAGTCAGCTGAAGTACTATCCAACCTTGTGAAGCCAGTCAAATAAGGCCCATCAGTAATGGTACTTGCTGTACCAGTACAGTCTGTAATATCCGTTTCTGTATAAACCTCTAAAACATAATCTCCGGCGGTTGGGGCAAGGGCGAGCAGGTCGATTCCGGCATTGGCCGTTTGCCAGCGTTGATCCAGTATGCCTTGTTGATTCTGGCAAGAACCCCCTGTTGGGAAAGTTACGCCATCAGGGCCTGGGCCAGGGCAATCATCAACCGCTACATTAATATCGACTGGACCAGAAAAAGCAGGAGCAGTAGTTCCTGATTCATATATCCTGTAGAATAGTCGGTTGGCCGTTACATTGGCATCAGTGCCTGTACCGAAACCGTCTCCACAATCATATTTAAAAACGTTGACCTCAGCACCACCTATTTCCAGCATGTCACTATCACAGAATCCTGCAGTAGGAAAGCTTCCGACACCAACGCAACCACTATTGTAAAGTGTTTGTAAATCATTGAAGCTGCTTGGTAGGGTTGGGTTTCCCGGTTGAAATTTAGTCATATCCATGAACAAACCATTAATCACGAGCATGGTACGGTAAACATCCGCATCACCAATGGAAAAATATTCTAACTGTCCCGGTTGGCCTCCATTAACTGCTGTCTCTTGCTGGATATTATCAAGTCCATCACTGAGGTTACAATTACCCGCGGCATCTCCATAGTAGTAGGTTGGAGATTCTGGTGGCAAATAATCCCATGTTGTAATCGCTGTAGCTCCACCAGTAGAGTTATCATAATCACCACCAAATTCATCACATTGAATTTCAACGGAGTAACGGCCTGCTGCAAGATTACAAGTATTAAGGTTCACGAAATAATCGTCGTTATTACCTTGTTTCCCAACAAAGTTTCCGTCAGCAATACAGACAATGTCAGATGCAATGACCGATGTCCCGTCTGATGCAGCTGTATTTCCCCTAACAACCGCTCGGCAGATTGTAGTTTGTGTGCCACCATCAGCATTGTAAGCTTCCCAATCTATGAACATGTCACCACCTAAAGAAACATGTTGGTTAAATAGTGGGGTACCACCTCCTTGATTTCCAGCGAAACTTGGACCGCCAGCTTCTCCAATGTAAGTTACAGGTTGTGCACTTAGACCCAAGGTCAATATGGCAAATAAGGCCGTGCAAAGACTAATAAGTATATGTTTTGTATTCATAATGAGCAATAGGTTTTCGATCAGTTCAGGACTGAAAGTTTTTAGCAATATTTTAAAAATGTATTAAGTATTCAACAGACTTATAATATAATTTATGAACGACCTATTATGTGAACAGGCAAGATGAATAAGCACTATATCTGTTATAGTTATTTTCAACTGTTCACATGCAAAATCTCCCTACATATGAGTAGGTTACAATTTATTTTTCAGGGATGTAAAATAGAATACTTTATATAATTGGAAATCTCTCTGTTACTACTAATACTGGTTAATTTCTAATTATAAACGGTTTTGGGAAAATCCTATTAATCGGGTTGGGAATAAAACAAATGAACCACAAATATAATGGTTTTCTGTGATAAATCAAAGTGGCTTTCGCCTAATTGCAAATGATTACACTCATTCTTGGGGCTACAAAGTTTCTGATAAGAATGAGTTCCATTAGAAAAATATATTATTGCTAATTTTGGGAAGGGGACAGGAAAATCAATGGCAAAATAAATTTAGAAATCACTAATGCAGGGCCGCCTTAATTTCCAAGCCATCAATAACTTCCGCCTCCTGCGCAATCCACCATTCCAATCGTTTATAAACTTGCTCCTTTGGAAAATAGTGAAGTGCCATTTTTACAAATATATGCCCATGCTTGGCTTCGGAAACCCAGAGCATCTTGTAAAATTTTTTCAAATCAGGATCGGTCAGGTTTTCTGCAACAAGCTTAAATCGTTCCGCCCCGCGGGTTTCTACAACAGAGGCAATCAGCAACCGATCCAGAAACCGCTCCAATCGCCCGGAATGACACCGCTTGATGAGTGCCTTCACATAGAGGTCTTCTCCGATGGAATGTACTAGCCCAATACCACGCTCTTGCATCAATTTATATACCATCTCAAAATGTTGCAATTCTTCAATGGCCGTCTCAATCAGCTCCGGAATAATCTCCTTCCTGTCCGGAAATTTTGCGACAAAACTCATCGCCATCGCGGAAGCCTTGCGCTCACAGTCGGCATGATCTTGTAAAAAAGAATCAAAGTCTGCCATAACAGCGGCAATCCATTCTGGTTTGCTCGGAACACCTATGTCTATGTTTAATTTCATGCCGCAAATGTAAAGAAAAAAGCCCAATAAGTAGATGCTAGATACTAGACATTAGATTCTAGACTCACTTCTAGCTGACTACTTGTGGCACGACAGGAATGGTCTAAGGTCTAAGAGGCGAAGCCGATCTAAAAGTGAGCGTAGCGAACGATCTAAAATCTAAAAGCGCAGCGATCTAAAAGTGAGCGTAGCGAACGATCTAAAATCTAAAAGCGCAGCGGTCTAAAAATGAGCGCCAGCGAATGATCTAAAA
>JAHDGC010000670.1:2830-4549 GCA_020627865.1 Saprospiraceae bacterium
TCTAAAATCTAAAAGCGCAGCGGTCTAAAAATGAGCGCCAGCGAATGATCTAAAATCTAAAAACGCATCGACCTAATATCCCACCAATTATCATCCTGCTTATCATCTTTTGGAGAAAACTGTAGACCTTCCCGCTCTGCCCATTCCTCAATATTATCTTTAAGACTCCCGGTAACTTCTTGTCCATGTAGCCCTACAATTTTTGAAATGATGTGCTTGGCGGAAACTTCAATTGTCGCTAGAATTTTGGTTTTCTTACCATTTTCTACCAATCGACAAGACCAGATGGAGGCTTTATTATGCAAGCACTTTCGCCAAGATTGATAGAGGATATGATCTAAAGCTTCACTTTCCTGATCAAGTTCAACGTTATTGTATAATTGTTTGATAATGAATTTTTCATGCCTGCCGGTTTTTTTCTCAAATGGGCGATATTCTGCACCCACCCAAGATATATCGTCAATGAGTTTAAAATTATTGACCGGAGCAGTTTGGGCTGTCTTTTCATAATATGCATACATCTTAGGCACCAAATTCTGAAAATTTGTATGCGCAAGGGAAAAGTGTTGATCGGTGGTTTTGCAATGTTCGAGAAAGTTAAAAAACTTATCCTCCGGAATCAACTCCTCTAGGTAATTGTCAGATTCCCAAAGATAAAAGACAATTGCAGAAGTCCAGAAGTCATTGTCTTCTAAAAAAGAGGCAGGTATATTCTCCGAAAGGGTATCGAAAAGATACTCGTTGCCACCCAATGCTTTTATTTGTGCATACAACAGGGCTAAAACAATACTGTTGCAACGCAATGGCGCAATATGAAAATGATGTGACATTCTCTCATTGAGTTGAAAAGAAAATACCTTTGAAGTGTTCAGATTTTTTTCAACGGACAGGTGCTTGATGACAGGAATGGCATCAGGGCTGCTTTCTATAACATCCGCAATATTATAAATCATAAATTTAGGGAGCTTTGCGCAAGCCCTAGCATAATTTTCTAACTCGCTATCTGTCTCATTGGGCAGTAAATAGTAGAGTACAGAAAGACTACTGAACCAATGGAAGCGCATCTGATCGTCAATTGCCTCAAATTTAAACCGGTTAAATTCGGGCGTCTCAATAAGTTTTGAAAATCCTCGATTAAAAAAATTCTGATACTGCAGACGCTCCAAAGTCCTTAATCCATAAGAATTATTGGCATCGTAAATGCGATCTATAATTCTATATAAGGATGGATCAAAATCCCCTTTTTTAGGTTTCGCATTTGTGTTGTTGATGTCTTGATATGTACTTGCCCGTGCAACATTTTCGTTATAGCAAAAGTTGCGAATTTTTGAAAACAAGGTTTTCTTTAAACGGTAAAAAAAGTTTTCTTTAGATGTCGGTTTCTTATTAACGTTTTTAGGATTCTGGTGTCTCATATTAGTTGATCTTTATATTAGAACATATTCAGATAGTTTGAATGATATTGTTGCAATGGTTGTTTGTGAGTAATCTTCCAAAAGTTTGTAGGGGAATGTTATAAGTTTACACTTATTTCTATGCATAAATTGTACCGCTATCGGAAAAAGGAATTTACTTTAGTGCTCTGCAAATAGACGAATACAGGGGTTTATATAAATTTTATTCAAAATCTATATGCAATCAAAAACATCTATAGATAATCAGGTACAAAAGTGGTAACATTTTAAAGCATACAATAATGCTAACCATTAAGCCATTAAG
>JAHDGC010000671.1 GCA_020627865.1 Saprospiraceae bacterium
CCCGGGTCAACAGTAAGTCAGGATCTTCCTCCAATCCCGTATTCAAATGGTGGATTAAATGGTAGCCTCGGTACTTGAAAACATCTTGAAAAATAGGATAAGCTCCCAGATATTGCCCTACAAGATCATTGAGTTTTGAGTTGGCAAAAACAGATTTGTGACTAGCATCATGCATCAGGATCGCGCAGGCCAGTTGCTTGCCACCCAAGATAAAAAGGGCTACAATAATCGTGGCAGGATTCGGAAAATAATAGGCCAGCGCTATTGCCCCGATGATCCATAGCCAATGGGCAGCAATTTCGGCAGCAGCTTTGTAATCATTTCGCTCCAGTAATAATTTCCGTTCTGCTGAGGTCAAATATTTGTGTGCCGGTACATTATTCATATCTAGGCATTGAGTTATTCCTAATCTTACATCAAGATAAGCGTTTTCAGTTTTATAACAAAATGGGGTTTGGGTTAATTTTATAAACAAAACTATCAAAAAAACTGCATGCTTCATTCCAATATGAATACAAACCATCATTTTTGATATACATTATCCTATTTTTAACAATCCTTTTTAACTTTTTTTCGTTTAAAAACTAATACTTTTGGGGTTTGGGCAAAGTCTAAATATAGAAATCCCAACAATTACCTAACTAAACTATAACCAGAATAATTTTTAACAAAGGCTCTCAATAACAATTATGGGGGCGGTGCTCTGCACCTTACAATTCCTTTCTTCAATCAATGCAAACGGTATCGCTCCTCTGGAGCTAAAAAAATTGATTGTAGTGAATAAGCCTGCCTGAATAAGTTCACGCAGACAGGGAACGTAGTTCCGGCACTGTTTGTAGAAAAAAGTAAAAATGTAGGAATTAAAAGGTACATTGTACCGGCACCATGTTGTCATCCTCTGATGCTTTAATAAAGAGTCTTAACAAATTTATACAATGAAGCAACTAATTTTCTTTATAGCAATTTCGTTCTTTTGTATCAACCAGGCATCCGCCGCATATATGATTTTGCCGATGGATGAAAAGCAAAGGGATCATTTGAAAGCCTATGGCATTACCTATTGGATACTGGATAACGGAGCCGAAGCCTTCTGGCTGCTGAACTATCGGGGCGGTAGTTTTGCCTTTCGGCACAATGTCATTTTTGAAAAAGAATGCAAAACGCGGGATGTTTCCTATGAAGTCATTCCCGATGTGCAATACAATAAGATTCTGATGGATATTTCCGATCCAGAAATCAATCAGGATGTGATTAAGCTGGAAGTTCCGCCGAAGGTTGCGGTTTATACACCGGACTTTAATCAATATGGGGAGAAAATCCAGCCTTGGGATGATGCCGTTACGATGGTGTTGACCTATGCGGAAATTCCTTACGAAACGGTTTATGACAAGGAAGTGCTTGGAGATAAATTAGCAGAATACGATTGGCTCCATCTCCACCATGAAGATTTCACGGGGCAGTATGGCCGCTTCTATCGCTCTTACCATAACCAACCCTGGTACAAGGAAAATGTGCGGCGGATGGAAGCATTGGCCAAGGAATTGAAGTTTGAAAAGGTATCTCAACTTAAACTGGCTGTCGTCAAAAAGATCAAGGAATATGTCGGGGGTGGTGGTTTTATGTTTGCCATGTGTTCTGCTACGGATACCTATGATATTGCACTGGCGGCAGAGGGTCACGATATTTGTGCACACATGTATGATGGCGATCCCGTAAGCGGTGGCGCAAGTTCTGACCTAGATTATTCCAAGACCTTTGCTTTTAAAAATTTTACCCTTGAGGGCAATCCGCTGGTGTATGAATATTCCACCATTGACCATAATAAAGGACGAAATGTTTCTGCAGAAACGGATTACTTCACCTTATTTGATTTTTCTGCAAAGTGGGATCCTGTTCCGACCATGTTGACGCAGTGCCATACCCGAACCGTCAAAGGCTTCATGGGGCAAACGACGGCTTATCGCAAGGAACTCGTGAAGAGTGATGTGTTAGTTTTGGGCGAGAATAAGCCAGCGAATGAGGTGCGATACATCCACGCTAAATTTGGTTTCGGCACTTGGACGTTCTATGGCGGCCACGATCCTGAAGATTATCGCCATTTTGTAAATGATCCGGAAACGGATTTGAGTTTGCATCCCAATTCCCCGGGTTACCGTTTGATTTTGAATAATGTGTTGTTCCCGGCGGCGAAGAAGAAAAAGCGGAAGACGTAGGGTTCAGATAAAAATAAAATAAAAAAACGTAGCGCCACAATGCATTGTGGCGCTACGTTTTTTTATTTTATTTTTATCTGAACCCTACGTCTTCCGCTTTTTCTTCTTCGCCGCCGGGAACAACACATTATTCAAAATCAAACGGTAACCCGGGGAATTGGGATGCAAACTCAAATCCGTTTCCGGATCATTTACAAAATGGCGATAATCTTCAGGATCGTGGCCGCCATAGAACGTCCAAGTGCCGAAACCAAATTTAGCGTGGATGTATCGCACCTCATTCGCTGGCTTATTCTCGCCCAAAACTAACACATCACTCTTCACGAGTTCCTTGCGATAAGCCGTCGTTTGCCCCATGAAGCCTTTGACGGTTCGGGTATGGCACTGCGTCAACATGGTCGGAACAGGATCCCACTTTGCAGAAAAATCAAATAAGGTGAAGTAATCCGTTTCTGCAGAAACATTTCGTCCTTTATTATGGTCAATGGTGGAATATTCATACACCAGCGGATTGCCCTCAAGGGTAAAATTTTTAAAAGCAAAGGTCTTGGAATAATCTAGGTCAGAACTTGCGCCACCGCTTACGGGATCGCCATCATACATGTGTGCACAAATATCGTGACCCTCTGCCGCCAGTGCAATATCATAGGTATCCGTAGCAGAACACATGGCAAACATAAAACCACCACCCCCGACATATTCCTTGATCTTTTTGACGACAGCCAGTTTAAGTTGAGATACCTTTTCAAACTTCAATTCCTTGGCCAATGCTTCCATCCGCCGCACATTTTCCTTGTACCAGGGTTGGTTATGGTAAGAGCGATAGAAGCGGCCATACTGCCCCGTGAAATCTTCATGGTGGAGATGGAGCCAATCGTATTCTGCTAATTTATCTCCAAGCACTTCCTTGTCATAAACCGTTTCGTAAGGAATTTCCGCATAGGTCAACACCATCGTAACGGCATCATCCCAAGGCTGGATTTTCTCCCCATATTGATTAAAGTCCGGTGTATAAACCGCAACCTTCGGCGGAACTTCCAGCTTAATCACATCCTGATTGATTTCTGGATCGGAAATATCCATCAGAATCTTATTGTATTGCACATCGGGAATGACTTCATAGGAAACATCCCGCGTTTTGCATTCTTTTTCAAAAATGACATTGTGCCGAAAGGCAAAACTACCGCCCCGATAGTTCAGCAGCCAGAAGGCTTCGGCTCCGTTATCCAGTATCCAATAGGTAATGCCATAGGCTTTCAAATGATCCCTTTGCTTTTCATCCATCGGCAAAATCATATATGCGGCGGATGCCTGGTTGATACAAAAGAACGAAATTGCTATAAAGAAAATTAGTTGCTTCATTGTATAAATTTGTTAAGACTCTTTATTAAAGCATCAGAGGATGACAACATGGTGCCGGTACAATGTACCTTTTAATTCCTACATTTTTACTTTTTTCTACAAACAGTGCCGGAACTACGTTCCCTGTCTGCGTGAACTTATTCAGGCAGGCTTATTCACTACAATCAATTTTTTTAGCTCCAGAGGAGCGATACCGTTTGCATTGATTGAAGAAAGGAATTGTAAGGTGCAGAGCACCGCCCCCATAATTGTTATTGAGAGCCTTTGTTAAAAATTATTCTGGTTATAGTTTAGTTAGGTAATTGTTGGGATTTCTATATTTAGACTTTGCCCAAACCCCAAAAGTATTAGTTTTTAAACGAAAAAAAGTTAAAAAGGATTGTTAAAAATAGGATAATGTATATCAAAAATGATGGTTTGTATTCATATTGGAATGAAGCATGCAGTTTTTTTGATAGTTTTGTTTATAAAATTAACCCAAACCCCATTTTGTTATAAAACTGAAAACGCTTATCTTGATGTAAGATTAGGAATAACTCAATGCCTAGATATGAATAATGTACCGGCACACAAATATTTGACCTCAGCAGAACGGAAATTATTACTGGAGCGAAATGATTACAAAGCTGCTGCCGAAATTGCTGCCCATTGGCTATGGATCATCGGGGCAATAGCGCTGGCCTATTATTTTCCGAATCCTGCCACGATTATTGTAGCCCTTTTTATCTTGGGTGGCAAGCAACTGGCCTGCGCGATCCTGATGCATGATGCTAGTCACAAATCTGTTTTTGCCAACTCAAAACTCAATGATCTTGTAGGGCAATATCTGGGAGCTTATCCTATTTTTCAAGATGTTTTCAAGTACCGAGGCTACCATTTAATCCACCATTTGAATACGGGATTGGAGGAAGATCCTGACTTACTGTTGACCCGGG
>JAHDGC010000672.1 GCA_020627865.1 Saprospiraceae bacterium
CAAAGGATGTCGCCCATGCCGTTTCTTCCAGCCGACAGGCAAGGTTCACAATATTATAAAATATAGTGTCATCAATTGTATCGCTATGAATTAAATCCTGCTCCCCGCTCAGGCCAGATTTGTAAATTTCAAGACCGATTCGGCTTAGCTTGTAATCTTTATTTTTGAGTTGCCTCGCAACATAATTCGTCAGGTACAATATTGTGATATGCCGATCATCTTTGTGGAGTTCTTGTCTATGTTGTGTTAAAAATATTCGTAGCTTGTGGAAGCTGGCATCATTCCGGTTCACAAGAAATTCGTGTATGTAATAATAATGTTGTACCCGGATTGGAAAGCGCGCGGGATCATCGGACACTGCATCATAAACGGATCTAAACAGAGCCGATTTGGTATCTTGATGATCAGCAGACAAAACCTGATTCCGGTTCAACAATTCATTGTTGAATTTAAAAAGCATCTTGATATAAAAAGTATCCAGTACTGCAATACCTTTTTCAAGCCAGTCGGTAGTAAGACTTTCTTTTTTTACCGTATTGTTGAAATACTTCATTTCATAAATCCTTGCGGGATATAATTGCGTCCAGTTATCTTTTGCTGATCCGCTCTTTTTCAATAGTTGTTTAAATTGTAACGACTGCTGATGTGGCAAATTCCTTTCTTCCAGCACTTGCAGCCAGATCATCTCTTTCTCGAACGAAGTCTCCATAATTTTTTGCTGAATCAGGTACGCTTTTAGCTTGAGGAATAAATCAGAGATACTGTTTTGTAGGTTCCGTATATCTTTTTCTGAATCTGCTTTTTTATCAAATATCTCCTCATAAGCTGCTTCATAGGAAGGTAGTGTAGTCTTTTTTCTATAGAATGTAACGTAGAATGTATAAGTCTTGAGCAACACTGTAGCTTCGGAAAAAGTTGCCTTGAGCCATGTGCCAAACTTGGTCACTTCACTTGGTTTCAAAGTGTTTAAATGTGTAAGAAATGTAATTTTTTTCATAATTATTTTGACGGTGAAATATAAAGTTATATAATCGTGGTGTTTTATCAAAGTATATTTTAGAAATTAGGTTTAGTAAACCTTTTTTACTTCGAAATGAGCAACTATTTATCAGGATTATATAGGACAATTTAATTTTGAAATTCGATAATTTATAAAGAGATAGTAGTTTGAAAAATGTTCAAATGACGGTGAAATAAAGAATATTGTATTTGGATTGTTCCTGAAAAGTATAGTTCTTTGCATATAACAATCCTTCGGATATGTTGTTGCGAGCAACATTGTCGAATCGAGGGAAGTATTTTAGAAGCTGTTAAAAAAACAACTATGGACTTACGCCCACGAGAACGTATTATAAAGGTGTTGCTGGCACTGCTCAGTCAACCCAATCAGTACACCTTGAAGCAACTCTCGGAGCGGTATGGTGAAAGGTCAACAGATAGGGTAAAATCTGACATTAACATTTTACGTAATGCTGGGATTGATGTCGATTACGATAAAAGATATCGTTATTTTATTATTCCCGATAACTCCTCCAAGGCGCTAAAATACCTGCAAGCCCTGACAGATGAAGACAAGGCACTCATTAGCCGTTCGCTCAACAAAACAGTGGTGTCGTCCATCGAGGTAAAACATCTGCAAAACAAACTCGATAGCCTGTACGATTTCCAACAATTGGGGCTTGAGGCATTACGCCGTCCAGCACTCGAAAAACTGGAACGACTTCGGGTTGCCCAGCAATCTAAAAAACTGGCAATCTTCAAAAACTACAAAAGCAACAGCAATACCGTTAAAGACCGCAAGGTAGAAGTCTTCCATATCGAACCGGAATACGATACCGTTCAGGTTTTTGATGTTGACAATGAAGGTATTCGACACTTCCGAATTTCCCGCATTGAGCGAATCGTGTTGAGTGATGAGGACTGGCAATTTGAAGGCCACCATAGCCTGAAACATACGGATGTATTCCGGATTGCCAGTAAAAATCCTGTACTTGTGCAATTGTTGTTAGATGTTTATGCGTATAATGCCTTGATCGAAAATTATCCAAGGGCTAAAGCACGCACCATTCCGGGCATCGAACCCAACACTTGGGATTTTCAGACCAAAGTCAACAGTGACTTTCTCGGCCTGATGAATTTCATTATGAGCAATGCCCGGCATGTAACCATTTTTGGTCCGGAGACACTGAAGCAACGGGTCAGGGAGGAGGCCGAAAATATTTTGGAGAAAATTAAAAAAAATATGGGGTAGCGTGATTTTTACACTACCCTATCGTTTATATTTGCACTATAAACACTATAAGTTATTATGCGATTAAAACTCACTTTACAACACGCTCCCAATCAGGTGCTTCCCATAGACTACGAATACCTGATTTCTTCTTGGATTTACCGGACAATCGGGCAGGCAGACAGCAAGTTTTCCGAGTGGTTGCACCAACAGGGTTTTGGGTATGGCGGCAAAAAATATAAGCTGTTTACTTTTGCGCCGCTCCGTCCAGCTTGGTACGATCTCGATGAAAAGAACCGGACGTTTCGCCTCACCAAGGGGCCAACAACGCTGGAACTTTCTTTTTTCATAGACGATGCCATTCAGCACTTCGTCTCCGGTTTATTTCAGGATCAGCGATTCAAACTGGCGAGTGGTTCGCTGCGTGCCGATTTCGAGGTTTCCGCTGTGGAAGTCTTATCCCTACCGGATTTTCATCCAACAATGCAATTTCAAACCGTAAAACCGATTTGTATCAGTCATGATGATCCGGAGCACAAGTACGCTGCCTACCTTTCGCCACTGAATGAAAGGTACAAAACCTTACTGCTGCAAAATCTGCTGCGGAAACAACAGGCGCTTCAGCCGGTGACAAGTACTGCCCCACCCGCTGCGCTGGATATGAATGTGCCGTTTGTATTCAAGTTGTTGTCGGCACCCAAAGCGCGGTTGTTGCACATCAAGGAAACTAAGGTCAAGGGCTATGCTTTTGATTTTGAGTTGACGGCACCTAAAGAATTGATGCGCCTTGGTTTTTTGGGTGGGTTCGGAGAGAAGAATAGTAGTTTGGGGATGGGGATGGTGAAATGGTGAGTGGTTGGTAGTGATTACCTGCCTGCTTGTCAGCACGACAGGCAGGGTGTGCACTTTCTTGGCTTTCGATCACTAAATCTACTCCTGTATAACCCTTTTATTCGATGTGTAGTAATAGGTGGGTACTATTTGGGCAAAAGTTAAAAACGCACATAAACTCTCCCGGAACCGTACCAATACTGGCAGCCCCCGCATGAAGCGAGTTTGAGAAACACGGGACAGCTTATGTGATGAAGTAAAGATACAGACTTCATGGATTAAAAGCAATTTTAATAAAGAAAAATGAAATTATGAGTTTAGATACCGTTTTAAATATTGGGAAAGCATTAAGAAACTCCTCTGATAGTTTACAACACTTTAAATATGTTTCTCCATGCCCAAAAGACAAAGAAGGAAATTATTCTCCTCTAGCTGTTTCTATTCCAGTAAACGATCAATATGAAATAGAATGGGATAAGATAAGCCTTGTACCTGAAAATGAACCACTATTCTATTTGCGGTTTAAGACTTCGGATAGTGATAGCTTTGTCAAGTATATTTTTGGAGATATTTATTATGGAAAGAAAGGTTATTTTCGACTTGGGAATCCGGACTCTAAGCCAGCATATCAAAAAAATTCATTTTTCAGAGGAAAAGCAGATTTCAATGATATAACTAAATCTTATGAAGGTATAGTTTTAAACAACTTTCATACTCAGCTTGAACAAGATATTGAGATATTGGAGAAGGTATTAAATAATATATCTGGAGTTCAGGCATATCTAGAAGAAAAACCTTCGATAGATTTTTTAAATTATCTAGCGAATGATGTAATGCTCTCTGAGTTTTCAGTAAAAAATATATATGGTAAAGTTGGGCGTAAGAACCTGAAAAGGTTAAAGATTGAGTCTGATATTAATCTGATTAAAGAAAAAGAAAAGAAAACGTTACTGCAATATGATCATGGAGAAATATTTATTCATTTTAAATTTCCAGAGAACAAACATTGGCATGAATATACAGTTGAATTGGAAATGATTACCAACAAAATGTTATCCGATTTCATAGAATCGACTGATTATGGCTTGGTTTTAAAAAAGACCTTATACAAAACATTATGCTCTGGGGACAAAAAAAATGACTGGCAGTTTCCTAATTTCTCTTCAAAAAATAAATACAAATCTTATAAATTTAATAGAGAGAATATTCTTAACTTATTTTATGCTATTGATTATGCAGGAAAAGGACGAACAATTTCAGGTACTGATATTAAGATTATAATATTACCTAAAGGGAATGATTTATCTGCTAAAGATTATCAAAGTTTTTCAAAGGTAAGAGACGAAGAAAGAATTAAAAAATCTAGGAAGAAAACAGATAATAATGGAGAACCACTATTTGATGATTTTGAAAAAGACGGCGAGGATAGTATAACTTCTTTTGATGTA
>JAHDGC010000673.1 GCA_020627865.1 Saprospiraceae bacterium
CCAAAGTGAATTGCTGACCTCAATGATTGCAGAGGCCGAATCGGAACTTTCTCAGAAAGCTGCTGCAATAGAGATTTTAAAAAACTCGCCAAGTGTGGATAAAGATACCATCGTTTTTCTTCAGGCGGATGTCTCTGGTCTTAAAAAGCAAATTCAAAACATGACCACTTCAGGAGGGGAGGGTATTTTTAACCTGAAAAGATTTAACGACGGGATTGGTGAAGTAGAAATTTTGACCCAAATGCTGCTGCAATCCAAAATGCAATATGGTTATGACCAGCAACGCCTCACCCAATTTAGGGCAGCCTATAATTCAGAAGTGCCTGCCCTTATCATTATCGAAGAAGGACAGGTGCCGATCTCAAAATCTAGACCCAAAAGATCATTGATCGTCATTGCTGCAACCTTGATTGCCTTTATCGGAAGCTTATTGACGGTTTTGATTTTGGAAGCATATAAGGATATTAACTGGAAAGATATTACCGATGCGGGCTAAATTCCTCGATGCCATATCTGGAGATACTTCCCTCCTCATCTTCACTCTCATTTCTGCAATAGGCCTTTCCGGAATATTGCTCGGTGTTGCTTTGGAAATCCCGATGCTGGCGGCCTTGCCTTTTGCACTATTGGTTGTCTTGCTGGCCATTGTCGATTTCAGAATGTTGTTCTACATCCTTTGTTTTTGCATCCCGCTTTCCATACAGTTTAATGTAACGGCATCCCTTTCTACAGACTTGCCTACCGAACCCCTCATGGTGGGCTTGATGCTGGTTTATATTTTTTATTTTATTAAAAATTTCAAAACCTTAAAACCCGATTTCTTTAAGCATCCGATGACGATATTGCTCCTGCTCCATGTGGCTTGGATTATGATAACAAGCGTCACCTCATTGGATCAGGTCGTTTCCGTAAAATTTTTGTTGGCAAAACTCTGGTACGTGGTGGTTTTTTACTTTCTGGCTGGTCATGTTTTGAAAACCGAAAAGGCACTGAAAACATTCTTTTGGGTAGTGCTGATCCCGCTTTTTCTGACCGTTACGATTGTGATGGTTCGCCATTCGACTTATGGATTCTCTTTTAGCGACATCAATTGGGTACTGGGACCATTTTATAGCAATCATGTAATCTATGCTTCCATCATCGTTTTGTTTATGCCTTTTATCTGGCTGGCCTTAAATTGGTTTCCCAAAAAAAGCCTCACGCGGTTCTTTTTGCTCTTTTTGATGGTTTATGCTGTCATTGCTATACAGTTTTCTTTTACACGAGCAGCCTACGTGTCTTTAGTGTTGGCCATTATTTCTTCCTATGTCATTCGTTTTCGGTTGATGCGGTATGCCCTAGGATTAAGCCTCATCCTAAGCATTGCCTTTTTTGCTTTTTTAATCAATAAAAATACTTATCTGGATTATGCCCCGAACTTTGAAAGGGCCGTTACCCATAGCAATTTTGAAAACCTCCTGGAAGCCACCACCAAGCTGGAAGACATCTCCACTGTAGAACGCTTCTACCGCTGGATTGCAGGTCGATACATGGTGGAAGAAAGACCAATGTTAGGGTTTGGTCCCGGAAATTTTATCAACTACTATAGAAGTTATACGGTCAACAGTTTTCAAACCTATGTAAGTGACAATGAGGAAAACTCGGGCGTCCACTTTTACTACCTCATGCTTTTTATAGAACAAGGCATCTTCGGCCTCATTATTTTCCTCATCCTCAGTTTTTATATGCTCATCAAGGGAGAAGCTGTTTACCACCAATGCAAAACCAATCATCTCAAGCGTATTGTTATGGCGGCCCTGCTTTGCATCATTATCGTTGATTCCTTACTCATTATGAATGACATGATCGAGGTAGATAAAATAGGCAGCTTCTTCTTCATGTCTATGGCTTTAATCGTAAATGTGGATTTGATGAATAAAGGGAAGCTTCCTGCTTTTGAAAAGAGTGATACTTAGACAAAAACATGGCAGGCAGAGGTTAATTGAAAATTGACGATAAAATCTTGAAAATTCACTAATCCTAGAAATTCTGCTTCAGACATTTATAGGATTTGCTAATATCCAAACAAATAATGCAGGGACAAATCGCATTTGCCCCTGCATATTATTTCACATTTATTTATTCCTATTGATTATCTCTTTCAGCATTACCTTTTTGGTACCTTAGCTATTGAGAAAATGTGGTCGCATCGTTTTGAAAGGTAAATAGAAATCAGATTGTTGAATTTTATGGTTAGATAATTGTTGAATGTATCATAAAGACAAGACAGTTTTTAAAAGACCTACCTTGTTGAGTCTTTTTATTGAAGATTGTTCTCTAGCAAAAATCGTAGCAGGTAGAGGTCAATTGAAAATTGATCGATAAAATCCAGAAAATCCAATAATTCTGAAAACCTGCCTGTCGTGCGCAAGCAGGCAGGTTCTGATCAGACATTTATGAGATTTGTCAAGGAATCAAATTATTTTCGTACTTTGTAAAAAAAATTATGCAACAGGATCAATTCATAAAAGAAATTGCGGCAGAGTTTGAACATGAAAAAAACATCACTGCTGAAACCAAATTTCAACAACTGAAATCTTGGGATTCCATGCATGCCCTTATTGTGATTGCCAGAATAGATGAATTGTGTAACGTAATGCTTTCCGCAGACGACCTGAAAAAAGCAAAGACAATCCAAGACCTTTATCAAATGGTTATCCGCCAGAAAAGTAGCTGACAAAAACCGTAGCCAGCAGAGGTCAATCAAAGATTGACCGACAAAAAAATCCTGAGAATCCTGCTTCAGACATTTACGAATTTTTAACCTATACAGACCTTGGCATACCTCAACATCAAAAATTGCAAACTCTCCGGAATCGCAGCAACCATTCCGGCAAAGGAAGAACACAACACCAGTTACCCCTTTCTCAAAGAAAAGGAAAAACAAGTGTTGGTGAAAAACGTTGGTATCAATGCCCGTAGAATTGCCAGTAAAGAAACCACTGCAAGCGACCTCTGCCAATTGGCAGCAGAAAAACTCTTAGAAAAACTAAACTGGAAAAAAGAAGAAATCAACCTCCTGATTTTTGTCAGCCAAACCCCAGATTTCATCACACCGGGAACGGCACCCATCTTGCAACATCGCCTCGGCCTGTCTCAAAATTGCCTAGCTTTTGATATCAATCTAGGCTGCTCCGGTTATGTATACGGTTTGTCCGTAATTGCAGGCATACTAAGTCGAATGCCCGATGCAAAAGGCTTGTTATTGGTAGGCGACAAATCCAGCCAGTTGGTTTCTAAAAAAGATAAAAGTACGGCATTGCTGTTTTCCGATGCCGGAAGTGCGACAGCATTGGAATATGATCCAAGTGCGGCAGAGATGCATTTTGATTTGTATTCCGACGGGGCAGGGTATGATGCGATTATGGTGAAGGCTGGTGGGGGGCGTTATCCTTTTTCAGAAGAGGCCTTGGTTGAAAAAGAGATTAGCGAAGGTATCCGAAGAAGTGATGCACAATTGATTTTGAAAGGGCTAGATATTTTTAATTTTACCTTGAAAAAGGTAGTGCCGTCTATGTTGACTTTTTTTGATAACAATAATATTGATAAGAATGCTGTAGACTACTTCCTTTTCCACCAAGCCAATAAACTCATCAATGATGCCATTACCCGAAAGTTGGGCATTGATAAAACAAAAGCACCCCAATCTTTGGACTTGTATGGCAACAGCAGTTCCGCTTCTATCCCAGTAACATGGGTTGCCAAATTACATGAATCAACTCCCGCAGCAGCAACCTTATTCCTCTCCGGATTTGGCGTAGGCCTCTCTTGGGCCAATGCTCTAATAAAAGTCAACAACCCAATCTGCCTCGAAATGATAACATATGAAAACTAAAACGGCGGGCAGTTAATATCCCCAAAATAATACACAATACCCACACCTAAGAAGATATAAGTATCATTATCCTTACTATTCCCCCTTTGGCGACCTCTTTCCCCAATACCATTTAAAGAACGATCGGACAAGTTCACGGCAATCTCTCCACGAAGATTTTCCAAATCATCCATGTCCGGATAAGTACCACTAACATCATCAATATAATCGTTGAATAGCTTTCTAGCCGTAAATTCAAAATTGAGGCTCCACTCAAAATTTAAGTCAAGCTTCAAACCACCACCAAAGGCCATCGCACCAGCCGTAGAGAAATATTCTTCTCCCTTGAATTGGCCTTCAGTACCTTGCTGGCGAAGTTCGACCCATTCTCCCTCATATAATGTTTTAGGGTTATAATTATAAACAGAAAAACCAAAGGCAAGATAAGGCGTGTAAAACTCATCCTTGCTTCCATGTGTATATGGTAAAAAGTTAAACTCCAATTGGGCCGTGCCATCTATAACTCTGGATTTGAAGCTGAGATTCCGCTGGCTCTCAAAGGAATTGGGGGAGTTTTTATCATCCGCTCCAATAGTTGTGGCACTTCCTCCGAATTTTAAACAAATCCGATTATTGAAATTATATCGG
>JAHDGC010000674.1 GCA_020627865.1 Saprospiraceae bacterium
TTAGAGGCGCCCGATTTATCGCAAGGTGGTGGCCCGCCCCGATTATAACAATTGGTGTGGTTTGGCGTATCATCACATCCATCATTCCCTTTCCAAGTATGGCTTAATCCTAGGAAATGGCCAATCTCATGATTCAGCAATCCCCTGAGTTCCCAAGGTTTGCCTTTCCCTTCTTCTTTCTTGATCCCGACTTTTATGGCTTTGGCAATATAAATCCCTGTACCAGCAGAAGACTTTTCGCCGGCTTCTAGGATACCGGGCCGATCGGGCATCAAGAAAATATTGAGAACAGATTCTGTATTGATTCCATATTTTTTGATAACAGCTGGGTTGGTATTGTTCTTATCTTTACCATAGGCATCATGGTAATAAAGGCTATCATCATAGTGGAAGTAAATGCCATCATCCTCAGGAGTATCAGGTTGCGGAGACAAAACATAACGATACCTCGGTGGGAGTACGGCTGTATTGTTTCCGGGAGGAAGCCACATTTGTGCATTATTGGAAAGACCATGATTGATATGATAAAGGAGTTGTTTCGCAAAGTGTACCGCACGCTCTTCCTCATAGTTACAGTTTCTGGCTTCACAATCCATGAAATGGAAACTCACCCTGATTTTCTTTTCTGGAAAGAGTGTCAGTTGTGAGGTATCAGGGATATAGTTTTCCGAGTCCTTGCAAATTTTATAATTGGGATCCGTTGCTGGAAGACGGGTGATGTCTGTGGCTTCTAAGAAATTGATGGCAGGAGAAGAAGTCGTCGGTGTTGATTTGTAAGTACAGGCAGCAATGTAAAGAAGGGAGAAGATGATGATGGGTGTAAATTTTCGTATCATAATAAGGTAAGCGTTTTTATGATGATAATGTTCTATGGCCGTTTTCATGGCAGAAAAACCTTGTCTACTGCACCGTACTTATCTCGGTCTGTAAGCCCCATCCTCATTCATATAATGGGGACGACCACAAAATAGTCCTTTTTGGAGCAAACTGGATTTTAGGCTTGCTTGTTGCTCACATGCGGCTACTTTTCCCCTTGAGTTAAACTAGCAGTTGGAATGGCATTCGTTAAAGGTTTTGCTTGCAAGATATCCGAAGGCTATGAATCCCAATAAGATCGTTACCGGTAAGGCTGTTTTTCTTTTTTCCTACATTTACCCAAAGGAGACTATCAACAATTCAATCCGCCACAGACACTGATAACCTGTCCAGTTACATATTTAGAAAGATCAGAACCTAGAAAGAGGCACGTTTGTGCAACCTCTTCGCCGGTTCCCCAGCGTTTGAGTGGAATCCCAGTGAGGAATTTTTCCTTGGTTTCTTCTGGCAATTTATCGGTCATTTCTGTTGCAATAAATCCTGGCGTTATCGTATTACAACGGATATTTCTAGAACCTACTTCTTTGGCGATGGATTTACTGAACCCGATAATGCCTGCTTTGGAGGCTGCATAATTGGCTTGGCCTGCATTGCCAAAGACCCCGACAACGGAACCCATATTGATAATAGAACCGCCTCTGTTTTTGAGCATGGGGCGCAGGACATGCTTGGTCATGTTAAAGACAGATTTCAGGTTTACGGCCATAATGTCGTCCCATTGCTCCTCAGACATTCTGAGCATAAGGTTATCTTTGGTGATCCCTGCGTTGTTAATAAGGATGTCAATTTTCTGAAATTCTTCCAGTACTTTTTTGATTAATGCTTCGGCAGCAGTGAAAGAGCCGGCGTCAGATTGATATGTTTTTATTGTGCCTTTGGGGCTTAACTCTTCGACGAGTTTTTCTGCTTTTTCCGATGATGACTGGTAGGTGAAGATGACTGATGCACCTTCTTCGACAAATTTTCTAACAATAGCTTCTCCGATTCCTCTAGAACCTCCGGTGATAAGGGCGACTTTTCCGTCAAGTAATCCCATAATGAGTAAGTTGTTTTAAAATGATGAAATAACTGTAATGAAGGGCTAAAGTACTATTTCCGATGGAGAAAATAGGAATTCTGATGGGTTAATTAAGTCCGTGTTAAATAATGGAGACAAAACACTAGTCATTCCTTTGCCCTATATTTTCCCAAGTTCTGTATTTCGCACTCTGTTCAAAGATATTTTTGAGAATGCTTTTGTCTTGTGGGCCAAATACGATCTTACGGCGAATCATTACCTTTTCTGCAACTTCGTAGACTTTTGGCAGCTTGTAGGTGGAGAAGCCTTTTTTGCCACCCCAAGAAAAAGATGGGACAAAGTTGCGTGGAAATCCAGCGCCAAAAATGTTGGCAAAAACTCCGACAACGGTTCCCGTATTAAACATGGTATTAATACCACACTTGGAATGATCCCCCATAATAAGTCCACAGAATTGCAAGCCTGTTGGGACAAAGCGTCCTTCTGGGTAACTCCAAAGTTTTACCTCCGCATAGTTGTTTTTCATGTTGGAGCAGTTGGTGTCTGCCCCAATGTTACACCATTCTCCTATGACCGCATTACCAAGGTAGCCTTCATGTCCCTTGTTAGAGCAACCAAAGATGACGCTATTTTTTACTTCTCCGGCTACTTTACAGCTGGGGCCAATTGTGGTAGGGCCATAGATTTTGGCACCCATTTTGAGGACAGCGCCTTCACATAAGGCCAGCGGCCCTCTTATCATGCAGCCTTCCATGATTTTTGCATCTTTGCCAATATAGATGGGGCCAGTTGTAGCATTTAGAATGGAACATTCGACGGATGCTCCTTTTTCTATAAAAATATTATCCCTGCCAAGTACTTTATTCGTAGGGCTGATCTCTTGGGACAACCGACCTGCCGTTAGGAGTTTGAAATCATCTATAAGAGCCTCTCCGTTTTTGCTAAAAATATCGTGGCAGCGATTAATCTTGATAAATGGTGTTTCTCCAACTTCGAATCCTTCTAATTCATCAATGTCCTCATTATTAATGAGATGCTGGAACTGTGCTGCATCCATTTTGGTTGCGATCAACTCTCCTTTATAGATTAGGGCTTCATTGAATTCGAGCTGCTTGATCAATTGGCAGAGGCTAGGAGATGGTAAGACAGAACCATTAATCACGTAGTTTGCTTCCGTAATAGTGATCGGATACTTATCTGCGAGGTAATCTTGCGTGATATATGAAGCTTTTCCTCCTAGTGATTTTTCCCATTTTTCTTTTATGGTAAGAATCCCAATTCTAAAATCAGCGACAGGTCGAGTATAACTCAGTGGCAGGAGTTGGTCTCTGATGTCGTCATCGAATAAAATAATATTATTCATATGAATGGAAGTTTAAAATAGGCGGGCGTTTAACAAGTCGCAGAGTGGATAGGAAAATATATATAAAAAAAAGCTCCGTCAATGCTAACGGAGCTTTTTAGGTTGCCCTTACTCAGTTATTTCTTTATTCGAGAACTTCGTTTTGGCAAACTTCTTATTAAATTTATCAATACGTCCTGCGGTATCAACAAATTTCATCTTACCCGTAAAGAATGGGTGAGACTGGTTAGAGATTTCCAATTTTATCAACGGATACTCATTGCCATCTTCCCACGTAATTGTATCTTTAGTCTTGGCACAAGAACGTGATAAAAATGCATGGTCACATGAAAAGTCTTTGAAGACAACCGTTCTATATTCTTTTGGATGGATACCTTTTTTCATGATTGATTTAATTTTTTTAAAATGGAAGGCAAAGATAAGTTTTTTTTTATTAAATATGAAGCATTATACTTGGAAATGCCAATTATAATGGGGGTTTAATACATAAATCTGGGGATTTTAAATGGTGTTGATAGTTTTCTTATCTGATTTTATACAATCGAGGGAAAAAACTATCCTGAAGGTGATTGATTCTAGGGTGGGTGATATCCTTGGCCAATACAGCGATCACATCAAAACGAATGGCCCAACTATGGTTGATTTTTTGCATATAGGCTGCGGCAGCTTTACTGATTAAAACTTGCTTTTTGGGGGAAACACCGGTTTCTGGTTTTCCGAAGAAATCATTGCTTCGGGTTTTGACTTCCACAAAGACCAATGTTTCTTTATCCATGGCAATGAGATCTATTTCTGCTCGTCCTGCCTTCCAGTTGGATTCTAGGATTTTGTAATTTTTCTCTTGTAGATAATTTCGAGCAAGTTCTTCCCCGAGGTGGCCGAGTTCATTGTGTTTTGCCAAATTATTTATGTTTATTGATTTGATTCAGATTGTTTTTCTTGCTGCTTTTCTCTTTTTATTTTTCTCAGGTAGTAAAGGGAGACGCCAAATTGCTTAGAAATGGAAGCCATACTCATAGTCTTCATTAGGCTTAGATAAACTTCTCGCATTTTTTCTTCAGTTTTTTCTCTTTTTTCTTTTTCTCGTTCGGCTCTTATTCTTTCCCTTTCTGAATTTTCTTTTCCTTCTAGTCTTCCCTTCTCTATTCCTTGAAGATAAAGAGCGTCTTTAGTAATGTCATATTTTATCGGCATATTATATATTGTTTTATTGGTAATATCCTCTAAA
>JAHDGC010000675.1 GCA_020627865.1 Saprospiraceae bacterium
GAACCTGACACTAAACCAATTGCCCGGGTCAAGCGTTGGCGCATCAAAACAAACATTCAGTATATTTCCAACAATAGTTTCAGTAACATTACCCAACGTATATCCTGCTGGGTTAGCAAACGAAAGCGAGCCACTGAGATAATTAAATGTTGTAGGAAACCGCAAACATACAACAGTATTTACACTTGTGGCATTTGAACCGATATTCAAAGCTGCTATACCGAACTCGCTAATGCCTTCTCCACAATAAATATTCCCTGAAGTTGGGCTAAGCCAAATTGTTCCAGTATCCGACAAATCAGTTCCGTTCAGCATAATAGGTTCACTGGTAACTTTTCCTGTAGTTAACATCCCAGTACTACAAGGATTAGATGCTGTTGTTGTAGTATGAAACGCCGAGCCAGATACAAATTCATCACAATTGGTCATTGCCTTAAATCGGAAGAGCACCTTGTTGCTATCCAAAGTAGCGTCTATTCCTAGCAAGCCATTCAAATCAATATCACTGCTCCAAATGCTGTCATCACTGTAAGTATATTTATTCCCACTGACCATATCCGGCGTCGGTATAGTCGTCCAATTCCCTGTTGCATTACCGGGATAGGCTAACTCCCATGAATTAGGAACGATTGTTATCCCTACGGGCATTTCAAAAACTGGGGCAAGATCGAATAAGGCCAATGTTTCGGTATTCCTTAGCTCAATCGTTACTGCAAACTCTCCGCACAATTCTGGAACTGCGGGAGATGGTGTTGTTAAAAATGTCGTCGCCAAACCTGCTTTTCCAGAAGGATAATGATAGCAAATTTTTGACATGCCACAAGCAGCGGAATTCCTCAACAATACTCTCACATCATCAGGAGTACAGCCAGACATAGCATTTACACAAACTGTTGGTGGAGATGTAATCTCATCTTGACAATTGAGTAAAGTTGTTCCCACGTAATAAGTCTGACATGTTTCTGCTCCTAAAGTTTGTTCTGGTAAATTAATCTTAAAAACTTTTCCTTGTTCATGCACTGCAACTTCAGTAAAAGATAAAGGATTAGTTCCTGCCGCATTATCATATACGCCAACTAGAGTTACAGCATCTGGAATCGTTACAGTTAATAAAATATTGGTTTGCGTGTGAACTGGATCATCATTGCAAATCTCTATAGCTTGTATTTCTTCACTAATGCCCGGCATATTAGAAACGATTTCATTGCCCCCCTGATTACTCAGATGAAGCGGCTCAATTGTTGTTCGCGTGTCCGAAATAGTTATGGCATTACTTGAACGATCATACTTCGTCATTAAGGTATCTGTAAACCCAAGATTGTTCAGCCAATTACTATTAATGGAAAAGTCGAATTCATCACAAATAGAATGCACGTTAGTCACAACATTATAGTTGCATTGATAAGATCTTGGATTTATTTCATTAGCCAGATATTCCCAATCATAAAGCAAAGTATAATTTTCCAAACCATTGATAGCCGTCGGACAAATCGGACAAACATCGTAAGAAAGGGTTATAGTATCAACATTATCCAAACCGACTCCTAAAGGCAATACATTTTCGTTTTTTAAATTAAAGATTACTGTTCCTTCAGTACCGCTTTCTACCATGCATAAATTATCAGCATATCCATCCAATGTGCCGCAGAACATATTTTGTGTTGTGTCAGAAACAATGTCTGCGATGACACCATTTTTATTAATACTAGCATTCCCACAATATGCCATCGGGGGAAAGAAGGGCACATCCAAATCAAGGATATTGATTAAGGGACGATATTCTGTTGAGAACCAATTTTCTGCTGTTGGCCCTGCAAAATTTTCAATAAAAAATTTATGGGATACTTCCCCTCCACAATCATCAAGAAGCATTGTCGTTGTTGCCGAAATTTCTCCCGGGCAAGATACATAAATTGGGGTAAATGTTTCGCAAGCTTCCTCGACTAAAGTTCCACAATCAGCTATATTGCCTCCAATAGGATCATATTTATAAAAAGAAAAATTGGGGAATACTCGTCCTATATTTGTAGCAGCGGGAGCTGTACCCAATAATTTTTCTGCTTCTCGAATTGGATTTTTGACAAAAGGCACTCGCCATCTAAAATGCAAAGTATCTCCCACATTGATATTGTATGCAGCGATGAATTCATCTAGACAATTTCCACCACCGTGATAACGATAAAAGCCGCCACACTCCGGTTCTTCGATTTTATCATAATTATAAAACACTAATCTTACAAAATTATTATCATACTTATCCGTAGGTGTATTTGTTGTATTGTAACGACTGATATAATCTCCCCAAGGCGTTTCGCCAAAGCCATTCCACACACCACCCAATGTTGGATTTCCTTCTCGTTGACAGCCGGCCAAAGTGGTAAGGTCAACAGCTGTTCTAACAGAGCCTCCTTCGTGGGAGATCGTAAACTCATCCAATATCGACCTGCTCGCATCCCAAGAAAGCTCCAGCTCATCCAACTCTTCGTACGTTCCCGCAATATGGTACCAAGACCAAGTAATATTCCAACTCAATTGTTCCGTGAGTGCTGCCTCATCTTGGATCACAAAATAATCTTCGTGGAGCAAGGTATCTCCAGGAATAAAACGGGTTCGGTCTACTTCTGGGACTTCATTCCTTGTCAACGGTGTTGTCATGGTTTTATCAGCATAACCAAAATTTGCTCTTCCAGAATACACACTACCATGCCGGGCAATGCAATCACAATCGGAACAATTGGGATCCCCCCTGAAGTTTACATTTTTGCAAGCTTTCACAATATCACATCCCGCTGCGCCATCACAATCCATGCATGTTGTTATCACTTGTTGCATCCCCTTAAAATAACCAGGGATTATGCAAGCACAAGAGTCCAGTTCTAGTCCATATTTATAACAAACGCTAGCATCATCTGTTCCGGCATGAATAGTTAGTAAAGCAGATGCTCCATCTGGAAAAACCATTGTCACATCAGTGTCTGAAATCGGGTTATAACTTCCTCCACCATCGGTAGAAATTCCCGCAGAACCTGATACGAAGTTTACATCCTGTGTGTATAGAGATGCCCCAGAAAAAGCCACCTGTAATCTGGTTTCACTATTTCCCGCACAAGCAGCAATATTATCTTGCTTAAAATCATAACAAAATGTTACCATAATCGAAGAAGGGCCTTCCAAAACATTATTTGTTGTATCGCTATAACTTCCAAAATCATATCCAATGCCCCCCGTAATGCCAAAAGGAATTTCCGTTGGATTGCTCACACTTTCTTGACCATAAAACAAATCAATTCCTGAATCAGGGGCAATATATTTAAATGGATCACCACAATTTTTTTCAGCTTCAACATAGCATTGTATATTTTCGCAAGCCAACGCAGCACAATTTAAATTATCAGACGTAGACATATCATTCCCACAAGTAACAGTCAGCTCCAGCTGAATTGCCAGCGTACTTCCACCAACTAAATCATCTAGAAAACCATCGCCATCTTCATCTGTTAAGCCAAGATCAGATATTGTATTTCCCGTAAAATCAATATTAATATCTGTTCCTGCCCAACTATATGTAGCCGGAGAAATTGGGATGCCATTCACCGAGACAGTTGCGACATCCAGATTGGGTTTTTCACAGGCATCAAAACCGATGGTTAAATCTGTAAAAGTATTTTGGGAAAAATTATTATTCGGATTATGAACCGTTATGTCAATAAGGCCATTGGCTCCACAGATAGCAAGGGTATCCGTAAGTAAAAATGTAACTACAGGATCAAGCGCTGTTGTCGGATTTACCGTAATGGAACCTACTTGCGTACTGCTTTGGCATCTTTCTTCTGAACAGCCATAATTTGCAACATACAAAAATGATAAGTCCCCAGATGTCGGGCAAGAAAGCGCTTCATAACAAACTTGGATCGTTACGATTTCATTTACATTAAAGTAAAAATCTACTGGATTGCTGTTGGTATTTTCTATAAAAAAATCAGCGCTTATGTTTGCTGAAACAATGGTATCCACAGCATTGTAATTATACGATATTGGTAAAGTGTTTACATGCATTGTCGCGATTGAAATATCTTCCAACACCAAATCATGAATTTCAAAATCAAACCCATTTAAAGCCGCTTCTTCTGTTTGTAAAATAGTAACCGTATCGCAAACTGGTACGCCTATATTTAATAGCATCACTTCAGATAAAGCGGGTGTTTGCATATCAAGTTCCGGAACCTTCACTGCATCCTTGAAATCATTTTCCTCCACATAAGATCCGGAACAAGAAGCCGCATTCCCCAATGTATCCAGATAAGAAAATGCATAGTCCATTGTAAAACTATAATCTATGCTATCAAGATTTCCTGTACAATCTACAGCTATACCTATATTGGCAACAAAAACATCCTGACTACTGATGCCATCTATCATAAAAACAGGATTTTCGATGGTGCTGTTTGCATGCATGATGCTCGTTGCTCCGCCATAAT
>JAHDGC010000676.1 GCA_020627865.1 Saprospiraceae bacterium
AAACGAGTCCCATCGGCCTGCCTGTTCCTGCGGATACGCAGGCAGGGACGGCATGTATTTGCCCTGTCTGCGTGGCCTCGCCAGGCAGGCAGACATGCAAATGTCTGGAACGTTTGCAGGAAAAGAAAATTATAAAGAATTTTTGTTACAAAGCACTAGTTTTTTATTCCCCAAATATTTACTACATTCCCCCCCATATGAAAAACACAAAAGACACCCTCACTTTCCCCTGCGGATTGCAGATGAAAAACAGATTTATGCTGGCGCCGATGACCAACACCCAGAGTCACGAAGACGGTAAACTATCCGACGAAGAATTCCACTGGCTAACAATGCGAGCAAAAGGGCAGTTTGGTCTAACAATGACTTGCGCAACACACGTCCAAGCCATCGGCAAAGGCTTTCCTGGGCAACTAGGCATCTTCGGGGATGAGCACATCGAAGGACATACCCGTTTGGCAACAGCCATTCAAGCAGCAGGAAGTTTAGCTGTTGTCCAATTGTATCATGGTGGCATGCGGGCGCCTGAAGAATTAATCGGAACGCAACCCGTTTGCCCTTCTGAAAACCCAAAAAAAGGAGCCAGAGCATTAACCCTAGCCGAAGTCGAAACCCTCAAGGATGATTTTATCCAAGCCGGTATCAGGGCACAAAAAAGTGGCTATGATGGCGTGGAAATACATGGCGCACATGGTTACATTCTGTGCCAATTCTTAAGTGAAAAAATCAACAAAAGAACAGATGCCTATGGAGGCAATTTGGCCAATCGAGCAAGAATCATTTTTGAAATTGTTGAAGGCATCCGGAAGGCCTGTGGAGAAAAATTTTTAATCGGTGTCCGCTTATCCCCAGAGCGATTTGGGATGAAATTCGCCGAAGTGATGCGAGTTTCCCAACAATTAATTGACACCGGAAAAGTTGATTTCCTAGACATTTCCCTGTGGGATAGTTTTAAAGAACCGGAAGAAGAAGCACATAAAGGAAAAACATTGTTGGAACACTTCTCCACCCTAGATTTTAAAAAGGTCTTGTTCACCGTTGCCGGCAATATCCGAACAGGCGAGCAAGTCGAAACTGTCCTCCGTTCCAAGGTAGATTTTGTAACCATCGGTAGAGCAGCCGTCCTCCATCATGATTTTCCCGTTAAGGTCATGGACGATCCAAAATTTGAACCTGTCGCACTTCCCGTCAGTGCAGATTATTTGAAAGGGGAGGGGCTTAGTGAAAAGTTTGTGACGTATATGCGGCGTTGGCCGGGCTTTGTGGGGTGATTTAATTTAAAGTTGTACCCCAGCTTCAAGCTAGGGTATAGCTTTAGTTTTTTCCAACAACCAAACCTTAAACAAAAGCGGCTTCATTTCATTGATCTTTTCTGCGATTTCTGTAATGCTTTCCTCGGGTTTGTGGCAGAGTAAGAGCGTATTTTATTGGGTTTAGTCGTTGCCTTCAAAGGTAACGGCTTTCTTGTTTTTAGGGGATATGTATTTAAACGACCTACATTTTCTCCAAGCAATTTTTTAATATAAATCATTATTTTTCTTGGATGTTTTCTTGTGTAAAAGACTGAAGATCAAGTGTTAATAATTTTTTGACTAATTTTTTTTTCGGAATTAAGCGATTTCTGTTGTTGATTACTGTTCCACTTGAACTTAATTTTGTCCCTATACTTTGGCCTGAATCCGAATTAATTTATAGAACCTTAACCACTTTAATAACATGAGAGATTTAATACGAAAGGCAAGCAATTTTACAATAAAACAAAACTGGCTGATTGTAGTATTATTGTTGAATTTTAATTTTACAATAGCCCAATCTTTTTACAAAACTTATCCATCGGAAACCGGGAAAAACATCGAGGAAATCAAGGAAATAGCTACCGGTTATGAACTGACATTTTCTAATGCAGAAATAGCGCAAACCGATACCTCGGGTAATATTATCGCTACGGAGTCTGTTCCGCAACTAGACTTCCCGCCCCTCAATTGGATATTTTCTGTTGTAACGATATTGCCCAATGGCGATTATCTGGTGAAAGAGGATTCGGCCTATCATGTGCTGAATGCGGATAGTGTGTTATTAAATACTTTCACGCTGCCGGATGATGTGCCGGAGATTTTTGGATTTAATGGGGAACCTGGAATGTTTTCTAATGGAGATATGCTATTGCCCTTGAGGTATGCTGGCGAGGTGTCTCCCTTTGGGCTACCTTTACCCAATTTGGGTTTGGTAAGGGTTGATGTGTATACAGGGAATGTAATTTGGTTCACAGATGTTGATTTGGGACTTTCATCTGGGGTGACTTTTGCTAACCTGACGGAGATTGGTGAAAACGATGAGGTTTATATCGCGGCAAATAATGGGCAAATTGATCAATACTTTGTTTTGAAAATATCTACTACAGGAGAATTGCTTTGGACAAAGCAGGTCGGAGGAGCTTCCAAATTTCCAAAGGAAATGGTCATCACAACAGATGGTGACATTTGGTATATTTTTAATCAGGTCGTGATTACGGTTGAAAAACGGGATGGGCAAACTGGAGAATTTATCGTGGGTATCCCCACTGATCAGATATTGATGTCGGCAACAACACGGGATAAACTCGTGGCGACAGATGATGGTGGAGTGATTTGTGCGGGAAGACTCGGTTCCTTTCCTGATTATACAACAATGTATACCCTTCGTGTAGGTGCTGCGGGTGACGTTGTCAGTACCAATGTTTTAGGGAACCTGTCCGAGCCCGTTGATGAGGTTACGGCTGGCTTGCGGCTTTCATCCGGTGAATATGTTTTTGCCGGAGATATTGATCTTTCCTCTGCCATTAATGATCATTATCCCTTCCTTGTAAAATTAGATGAAAATGGAGCATACGTAAGTGATTCCATTGATGGTGCTGATCTGGAAATGGTCATGACGGCTAGTGATAGCCATCCTCAAATCTGGACAACGACCACTATGACTTTGGTGATTCAAAATACCGGAAATGAAGCGGCATCTGATGTGCGTGTGGAATTCAAGAAACCAAATGGTGTGGTGTATAGTGGTGAGGAAATATATGAAAGTTCTCAAGGAACATTTTCTTTCTGGAGTGATGAAGTTTGGCATGTCGGAACCATAGCGGCGGGCGGTTCGGCCACGTTGGATGTGCATTATTTTATGCTCACCGAAGATCCACAAACAGCATATGCACAGGTTGTGACGATGAGTGGTTTTGATGTGGATAGTACGCCAGGAAATGGGATGTCGATGAGTGTACAAGAAGATGATGAAGCGCTAGTGGAACTGAATAAGTATAGCTCGTGTGGCAACGTTGTGCTTGATGGAGATGAAGTGATTTTTTCAGGGATAGATGCACCACATTTTGAGGTATATATTTTGTCTAGTACTACACTAATGTTATCCTGTAGCGATAATGATTGTGGCCCATCTGTGTCAATGACTGACTATCCATCAGATAATTATAGGATCACGATTTTCTTTTATGATGAAAATTGGGACTATATATGCGGTGCATATGAAGATGTCGTAATTGGGGTATGTGAAAATGTTGTTATAGAAACGGATGGAAATGACCTTAGCATATCGGGTTTAAGCGCGGCACATGTCATCACGAAGGTTTGGCAATCAGATGGTACTGCGGTTTTGAACTGTACGGATGATTGCGAGGAATCCATAACGCTTTCTGACTTGTCGGGAGATAGTTATTTTGTTCAGGTTGATTTGTTTGATGAAAACTGGGATAGGATTTGTAGGATAGATGAGTTAGTAACAATCACTGAATCAATAACAGATAGGAGGGTACCCACAAATCAAAATAAAGCATTTGAACCATTCCGCGATCTTAAATTGTATCCGAATCCTGCTGTAGATTATACTAATATTGAGATGGGGGATATGGCAGGTGTTATTAATTTACAGGTCATTACTTTGCAAGGAATAGTGGTTAAGTCTATTTCGTTAAGAGATATACAATCACCAATATATCGTTTGGATATAAGTCAACTGCAAGCTGGTATGTATATGATTAATTTCATTGTGGATGGTAGAAATGTTGCAACAAAACGACTTATTGTTGGCCTGTTGTAATGTTTATAAAACCCAAATTTATTTATACAAACTTAACCATTTAATAGCATGAAAAACCTAATACGTATGATAAATGTTATATCTCCAAAGCAAAACTGGTTTTTTGTAATAATATTGTTGTACACAAATATTGCAATCGCACAATCCTTCTACAAAACCTATCCATTACAAACGGGCAAAACTGTCGGAGAGATTACAGAAATCCCTTCTGGGTATGAACTAGAATTTACTGATAGGGTAAATACCATACAAACCGATGCCGCTGGCAATATGGTTGCTATGGAATCTATTGATCCACCCAACTTTTCCGTATCGGGCAATGGCTCTTCGGTTACTATATTGCCCAATGGCGATTATCTGGTTAAA
>JAHDGC010000677.1 GCA_020627865.1 Saprospiraceae bacterium
GAATGGTAGATTGCAAGGAAACCGCGTTGGGTTGCATTTGCCAACCGTGGAAGTCCGTGCCGCGATAGGAGATTTCGGTGAAGTATCTCATTTGTGAAGGAGGAACATATATATGTTCGACACAAGTAGGAGACGCATGCAATGCGTCTCTACGCGGCGCGGAGTTTGCTTAATTTAGAATTTGATAACTGATCAATCACGTAATCTCTCGTGATCAGGAGTTTCTTAATCGTTTTTTGTGAAGGTAATTCAAACATGGCATCTGTCATTATGGCTTCGCAAACGGAGCGTAGCCCTCTTGCCCCCAGCTTGTATTCCAGTGTTTTTTCAGCAATATAATCCAAGGCATCATCCGTAAAGGTCAGTTTAATCCCTTCTAAATCGAACAATTTCTGATACTGTTTGGTAATAGCATTTTTCGGTTCGGTCAAGATTCTCTTCAAGGTCGCTAAGTCGAGCGGTTCCAGATAAGTCAAAACCGGCAAGCGGCCGATAAGTTCCGGAATCAGACCAAAGCTCTTGAGATCAACATGGTTGATGTATTGGAGCAAGTTATCTTTATCAATTGTATTTTTCTCCTCGTTTTTATAACCAATCACTTGTGTATTTACCCTTCTGGCAATATGCTTTTCGATGCCATCAAAGGCACCTCCACAAATGAAGAGAATATTTTCAGTATTCAGCTTCACCAATTTTTGCTCCGGATGCTTCCGGCCACCGTGTGGCGGCACATTCACCACCGTTCCTTCGAGCATTTTCAACATAGCTTGCTGTACGCCTTCTCCTGAAACATCTCTGGTGATGGAAGGATTATCACTTTTGCGAGCAATTTTATCAATTTCATCGACATAAACGATCCCTTTTTCCGCAGCAGCAACATTATAATCACACACCTGCAACAAACGACTGAGGATACTTTCCACATCCTCACCGACATAACCCGCCTCCGTAAATACCGTAGCATCAACAATCGCAAAAGGCACATTAAGGTGTCGGGCGATGGTTTTGGCCAACAAGGTTTTCCCCGTTCCGGTACGGCCAACGAAAAGGATATTTGACTTTTCGATTTCTACATCATCCTTGCGGGTCTGACGTAGTCTTTTATAATGATTGTAAACCGCGACGGAAAGGAATTTCTTGGCTTCATCTTGACCAATAACATATTGATCCAAGTGTTTTTTTATTTCTTTAGGATTGATAGAATCAGGAAGATAAAACTCTTCCTTTCGGTTGTCCTTTTTCCCTGAATACAATTCTTCCTCGATAATTTCTTCGGCTTGCTCTACACAAACTTCACAAATATGACCATCAATTCCTGCGATAAGGATAAGGGCTTCGGACTTGTCTCTACCACAAAAAGAGCACCTGTAGTTATTCTTTGTTCTTTTCATTATATAATGGTTGGTGTAGTAATTTGTAAATACCTGCCTGTTCCTGCGGAAACGCAGGCAGGAGTTAATGGATTAGTAATTTAAATATCAGCATGTTGTATACTAATGGTTTTCTAATCGTTCTTACGGGATTTATATTATTTGGCAATACAAAGGTCTGAAATATTTGTTGTCTTAACAAACAGAATGAGGAATTGTTTTAAATTCATTGTTATTACGTATGCAAAAACGTAGAGCCGCAATGCATTGCGACTCTACGTTTTTTTCAGCATTAAAACATGGTTAATACCTAGCTGTTGTCTTTTTTGGTACTGCTACGGTCCAGCACTTCGTCAATCAGGCCATATTTTTTCGCCTCTGGTGCAGTCATCCAGTTATCCCTGTCGCAATCTTTTTCGATGGTTTCATATTTCTGCCCGGTGTGAACAGCTAGAATATCGTATAATTGCTTTTGCATGTTCTTGATCAACTGGTAAGAAATTTCCATATCAGAAACCTGTCCTTGCATGCCACCCAGCGGTTGGTGAATCATCACCCGACTATGATAGAGGCAAGTTCGTTTACCTTTCATACCGGCAGCCAGCAACACCGCTCCCATAGAAGCAGCCATACCTGTACAGATTGTTCCTACATCAGGAGAAACATACTGCATGGTATCATAGATCCCCAAACCTGCAATCACGGAACCTCCTGGGCTGTTGATAAACATTTGAATATCCCTTTTCGGATCTGTTGATTCGAGGAAAAGCAACTGTGCCTGTACGACATTGGCCACATAGTCATTCACCGGAACCCCCATGAAGATAATTCTATCCATCATCAGACGGGAGAATACATCCATACCAACGATATTCATTTGTCTTTCTTCGATTACCTGTGGCGTAAACGCGTGGATATTAGGGACAGAAACATCGGCATACTTGTCGAGGTGCATACCACTCATGCCTAAATGCTTGACGGCATATTTTCTAAATTCATCCTTATGAAACATAGGCTTAATTTTTTTTTGGTCTTTGAAATGACAACAAAACCGGAGCTTGTCATTTCCAGTTTACGTTAATATAATAAATATATACACGACTCGACCTTGAAGAACTCATGACCTTTCTTTTCATAAGCTTTCATAAGTCGGACACGTTTTACAACAGTACAAACTGTCTAAAATACCTTTTGGTTTGAAATATCTGATTAAAAAACAGAAATAATGGATAGTATTACTTGAAATATCGACAAAAGTGATCTTGTATCAATAAGAACGGAAAAAATCTATAAAAGTTTTACTGCTAGATTTCTCCTTCTTCCACAACCTCTTCTTCGATAGCATTAGCATCCGTTTCACTAGAAGTATTTACGGGGACTTCTGCTGGTTGATCCGGATTATTTAATTCATCTACCATTTTATTGAAATCATCTAGGGCGATAGATTTTGGATTTACCTTAACAACGTCCTTAATTGCACTGAAAAGTTTTTTAGCCAAGACTTCCTGATAGATTTGTTCGACCTGATTTTTATCTTCCATCATTTTATTGGCCATATTGAGAATTACCAGCTCATCTCCAAAACCTTGAAAATAACCTCTTATTTGCCCCTTAATAGATTCGAATATTTCGTCCTCTGTAACCTCAAGCTCGAAACGCTTATTCAGTTTTCCAGTAATTAAAGACCACCGTAAGCTTTCTACGAAAGTAGGAAATTCTTTTTCCACTTGCTCATCCGTAACCCCCTTGTTGGTCAATTTAATCCATTTTTTCAGGAAAGACTCTGGCACTTCAAAATTATTTTCTTCAATCAGCTTATCCTTAACATCTTTAAAAAGAACAGAATCCACGGCTGGAACATAGTAATTTTCTATCTGCTCTTTAAGAAATGCTTTCGCTTCGGCTTCACTGTTCACTTTTCCTTCTCCAAAAGCTTTATCAAAAAATTCTTGGTTTAATTCTGCAAGGCTTCTACGCTTAACCGTTTTAATAACAGCTTCAAAATGATCTCCAATTTCTTGCGTTTCCTCAGGCGTCACATTAAGCAAATATTTTTCAACATGCTCCCGAGAAGCATCCTTTTCAATTTCATTAATATTGAAGCGAATTTTGTCTCCTTGTTTTTTGGTAAGCAGTTCCGTTTTCACCTCATCGTTAACTCGTGGACTGATTAATATTGAAAAGGTCGTAGCCCAACCATTTTCTTTCAAATTTTCTCCATCCAATTCTTCTGCATCAAACTCAACAAGGTCATTTTCCAAAATCAGGGTATCTACAGGTTCATTTTCCCCATGATTTTTCCGGACATGTTCTAAGTTTTCCTCCACCATAGACTCAGGGAATTCGATCTCGTAGCGATCAAAAGCTTGCCCTTCAAAGATGCCTTGTACTTCGAAATCTGGGCTAAGGCCAATTTCATACTTGAAGTTAAATTCTTTAAGGTCTTTAATATCAAATTCGATGGGCGTATCAAGCTCGATGGGAATAGGTTGTCCAAGAATGGACAGTTTTTCCTGTGCGATATAGTCATTCAGGGCTTGGGTAAGGCTTTCATTGATAACTTCTGCCATGATCGCCTTTCCATACATTTTCTTAACCAGCCCAATCGGTGTTTTTCCTTTTCGGAAGCCTTTAATATTAGCTTTTTGACGATATTTAATCAGTTCAGATTTCAATTTCGGACCATAGTCTTCTTCCCCGATGGTAATAGAAATAATACTATTCAAATTACCAACATCTTCTTTGACTATATTCGACATGAGGTTTATTTTTTAAGTGAGTAATGGCTGGGAGGTGAGCAATCATGGATAGTGACTGGCAATTAGTCGAGTAGTTAATTAGTCTCTTAATATGCCGAACATCAACTCGTTACAAGCGACATGTTCCCCTAACTAAATAATAATTAGATACTACTATTACCTATTACCAAATTCTAGGATCAAACAGATGACATTTCCCCTAGCCGAGGGAAAAAAAAAGGAAGAAGAGAAAACTAAACATAATTGTCCCTTCCTCCTTCGAGTAAGTGCGGGTGGAGGGACTCGAACCCCCACGCCTCGCGGCACTAGATCCTAAGTC
>JAHDGC010000678.1 GCA_020627865.1 Saprospiraceae bacterium
CAAAAATGGGATGATCCGATTGACCATTTTGAATAGATATATAATAGGTATCTTTCTCCTTGGGAATTAACGAAAAATCATATTTATCAAAATACCTTGAACTAGCGGCTAGGAATACTTGGCATTTTTTCATTTTTCACGATTTATGATATGCGATCAAATCAATAAAACCTCGCCCTGTGCAAAACGGAGGCATTTTACTATTCAAAAACAAAAATCAAGATTTATAAATGATTGATTTTACACACACAAAAAATAAATCAAATAGTCATTTTTAAGTTTAACCATTTGTAAATGTTCTAATTGGGCTGCTTCGATCTGCGCCAACATTTCTTCAACAGTATATTGTTGGGAAAACCACAAATTAACAGGATACCCTTTCTTCAGATTTACTTTTCTCGTTACAGAAGAAGTTCTAACATCTAAATCAATATCAGAATTCGGGATCAAATCTGCTCGTTTTTTATGATGCGCCCTGTCATAATAAGCCTTGAAATTAAAATCTTCCCCTTCTTTCAAACCCAATAATTTAGGAACGGTCAGATAACTTTCTTTTTTCTCTTGGATATAACTAACCGCAGAACACATCGGTTCAACCGGAAGGGCAGAACTAAAAAGTAACAGGTCTTTTTCTCCCATCAAGGCCTTAATTTTCTGGAGCTGGGATATGGGGTTTAAACTATTGGTAATTGTTCCGCCAACATACAGAAAAAGCTTTGGATCATTAGCCCCCACGCTCTCGTTAAGTGCATTAGACAATTCTTCACAAAATCCTTCGTGGTCAAAATCTAAGGATATCGCATGTGCTGCGATGTCAGCATACCAAAAATGAACATTATTAGAGGCTATCGTTGCCATTTCCTTGCTCGCGTCCAATCCAAAATAGTGATCAATAGCAATATTATTTTTTAAATTTCCAATGAAAGACTTTACCACCTGACCGGTTCCACATCCTATATCAATGATATTAAGTTTTGAAGCACCTTGGATCGTTTCTAAGATCAAAGGAATATTACAATTCAATAGTTTCGAGTTATTGTTAGAAATGGTTTTGTATTTCGTCTCCTGCTCTAATTTCCCAAAATGTTCTTTGTTTGCCATATAGACATGTTTGTGGGGAATCATAGCATGATTTTCCAAAGCAGATACTATATCCATGATCTGATCTGGCGTAAAATGTTCCGAGAGTTTACCATTAAGTTGTAAGGCAGAATCCATGATTATTGTTTTTATAAATTAAATAATCTTTAGCCATTATTTCCTGTACGGTATAATGACAAGTAGTGATTAGTCAAGCTTTTTCACCCCGACCCTGCCTGTTCGTGCTAGACAAACAGGCCTCAAGGATAAAACCTTGAAAATTAATATAACTTTGACTTAAATTTTAATTTAGGTTATATCCTAATAACCTTTTTATATGGAACCCTTTTAGTGATATGAGAATTGTAAAATTAAAAAAAGTCAAGCACTTAAACAAATACATGTTTATAATATACAAAATTAAATAATATAATATTTTTTGTTCTCCTTTATGTGCAATTTGCCAACCCAATACATCAAATAGTTTTTACTCTGGAGCAATCAATAGCACCAACAATGGCAACAAATTCAAAGTTGTACCCCATTGTAAAGACCAAAAATATTGAATCTTCTTACTATGAAAACATAGTAATGTTCCTTGATATAAAAGACCTATAAACCGGAGCATTTTGTTAACTTTGTTGCTTAGGATTATTCAAAAAATAAAACTCCTGCCTGTCGTGCGACATGTGGCCTGTCTGACAAGTCACGCAAGCAAGGACATTTAATACTTTGTGGAAATCGTAAGCATTACTAAAACGTCGTAAGCATTACGACGCTACGTTTATATTTTGGATTAATCGTTTGCGGTATATTAAACTTTTCTATAAATCAACATATTTTATGAAATTGTCTGTCGTCATTGGCTTTTTGGGCTGCTTCTTGTTATTGGCTTGTAAATCAGAAAAGCGTCAATCAATTTATGCTTTACCTTTAACGATGGAGGAAGGGATTCCTGCCGTGATTGAAATTCCTGCCGGAACAAATCACAAGATTGAATACAATAAGGAAACAGAAACATTTGAATGTGATAAAATAGATGGGAAAGATCGCGTGATTAATTTTTTACCGTATCCGGGGAATTATGGATTTATTCCCTCTACTTTTATGGATGAGGAACAAGGTGGTGACGGGGATGCTTTGGATATTCTCGTTATTGCAGAAAGCCAAAAAACGGGAGCCGTTATACAGGTAAAACCTATTGCCAGCTTGAGCCTGAAGGACGGCGGAGAAATTGACACCAAAATTATTGCTGTCCCCATAGATTCTTCCTTACAAATTATACAGGCGCAGAACTTTCAGGAATTTGCTGTGGAATACCCTGCCGCACAACGCATGATTCAGGAATGGTTTCTCAATTATAAAGGTATCGGAAAAATAGAGTTTTTGGGTTGGCATAATGAGCAGGTAGCCTTGGCCACTATCCGAAAATGGAAGAAATAGAAGACGACATACCAAATCTATACGTGCCTCTGAACAAAAAGCCATTTCGTTGAACAAAGAATCCTAATTTTCTGTTAAAAAAGACGGAGAGATACTTTACTTATAAAAAAAATATTAATTTTAAGGACTCATTTCTCAGTAAGTGAACTCACGTTTTTACCCAATAGATATTAATCAATAAAATACAAATAGCAACCATGACAAAGAATCTACCTGTAATTAAACGTACGAAAACCACTCCCTTGACCATACATCCTTTCCGTGTTGCTTTTTTCCATAGTATTTTCGAGGTTAATACAGATTGGGACAAGATCGCCCCTGCTGATAACATTTTCCTACAAAGACCTTACTTGCAATCTTTGGAACAGAACCCTCCCGTTGGGATGCGGTTCGGGTATTTCATGTTTTATAAAAAACATGAGCCTGTCGGTATTGCCATTGCCCAAGTGCAGAATTTCAAGGCTGATGAAAGTTTGAATAATAAAGAAGATGACAGTAATCCTTGCTTTTTCAGTACCTTCGCCCGTTATCTGAAAGGTTTAGTGGCCAGCAAGGTTGATTTTAATACCATTATCCTTGGCAATGTCCTTTTGACTGGGGAGCATGGTTTTTACTTTAAAGACCATATTGATAGAAAGCTAGTCAATCAGATTATGGATGCTGCTGCGAATATTGGTGTTAAACAATTTGAAAAGAAAGGAATAAAAACTTCCCTATTTCTTCTGAAAGATTTCCATGAGGATAAGCGACCAGACAACAGTATTTTTCAGGAAAAAGGATTCAGAGAATTTACCATACAGCCCAGCATGATTATGGATCTTCGTCCGGAATGGCAATCCTTCGAGGATTATCTGGGTGCGATGAGTTCAAAATATCGGGTGCGGGCCAAGCGAGCGATGAAAAAAGCAGCTGGCTTGACAAAAGTGGAGATGAATGAAGCGATGATTGAAGCCAATGTCGACTTGCTTTATGAGTTGTATTCCGGGATAGCAGAAAACTCGGGGTTCAATGCGGTCAACTTGAACAAACGCTATCTACTGGGATTGAAAAGATCACTTGGAGATGACTTCAAATTGGTGGCCTTTTACGATGGTGAGCAGTTGATTGGCTACTTGACGGCTATCCGGAATCATAGCGAATTGGAAGCCCATTTCTTGGGTTTTGACAAATCCCGCAACCGAGATGTTCAGATTTATTTGAATATTTTATATGAACTGGTCCAGATCGGTATTGATGCTGGTCTAGAAAAAATTGTCTTTGCTCGAACTGCACTAGCCATTAAAAGTTCGGTGGGTGCTGTAGCGCACGAGATGTATTGCTACATGAAACATCAGAATGCTTTTTCTAATAAATTTACGGGGCCGATACTGGATTACCTCAAGCCTACGGAAGAATGGGAGCCGAGGCATCCGTTTAAGTAGAGCATTGTATCTCAAGCAGCGCCTGCTCCTTGAAGCAGATAAACCTGAAGCGAACTACCCTATCACCGTATACCATTTAAGTTTTGGGTAACAAAATTATCGGGGAACTCTTCGACACCCGGAAAGCCCAATCGAATATTTTTGCCATCATGTGGAATGTATGCTGTTTTGAAAATATAATCCCAGATCGCAAGAGTTAGTCCAAAGTTCACACCAAACCTTCTTTCTTCAGGCAACTTGTAGGAATGATGCCAGATGTGCATCTCCGGGCTGTTGAACAATTTCCGCATAATTGATCCTAGTAAAAATACACCTAACAAGATTAACACCAAGCAAGTCCCCCATCTTATCGCAGGAGAAAAGCTCATCAAGTAAGTAAAACCTAACAGGCCATTCGCAGCGACAATTCCGATAATTGCTCCCAGTATACCACCCGTTACTTTACCAGACACACTAATATTAGAATGGTTGAAATGCCCCCAAGCTAGGGTAA
>JAHDGC010000679.1 GCA_020627865.1 Saprospiraceae bacterium
ATCACGAAAGAAATTGCATTGGGATAGATCAAGACATTCCGGTGACAATTGAGCATATGAGGTCTATGCTACTCTATTCGTGGAATAGCATGTCTGCCTTGTGTGTTTCGTTCCAAAATAAGCTAATGGATAAAGGCTTAAGAATGCCAGATGCAGACAGGGAGACGCTTTGGGGCGCAATCAAGGATGAAGAAATCCGACAAGATAAAGAACGCCACGAAAAATTAAAGGCTTGTTTTGATCTGAGTAAACAGTATTGGGTGACAACAATAATGACGGGAGCCGATAAGAAGCATCGATCATTCCTGTTCAAGGGTAAGTGTATGGTTAACCATAACACATGGGTTAACCCACGATGGATCAAAGAAGTTAAGCAATGAAGAAAATAAGAGTCTTCGAAGCGGTTGAGTCTTTGGGAGATAAAAAGAATGGATATTGGTGGAAGAAAGGTGATTTAATGTATGAAAATCCATTTGGTATTTGGATGGTCAGAGCAAGTTGTTTGATTGTCAAGGCATCTAATGTCACAGACATTGCAAGAATTTCAGGCTATTGCCGCTGTGAGATTTTTAAATGCATAAACATGAATCTAGTAACCATCAGATCAAATAGAAAAGTTAAGGTCATCCGGCATAGGGGAAAGATTTACGTAATCAAAAAAAAGAATTATGCTAGACAAAAACATGATAAAGTATTTGACATGGCTACATAAACGAATAGCCGCACTAGAAGCTAGATTGGAGGGAACATCTGATGCTGTTTGTCCTAATGCATTACCAGAACGTTTGAAAGTATCAGACCACGATAAAGAGATAGGCAAAGAATTGGAGGGGTTGATAAAAGAGGTTGATGAGAGTAGTGAAGATTAAAGGCTAAAGAGTATGAGTTGGTTTGACTTAACAAAAAAAGAAGCAACGGAAGAAGATGCCGCTGAGGACAAACGAGAATCAAAAGCGCAAATTAAGTACAATAAGATTGTAATGAAAAGCGCTTCCTCATTCATGGATATTGTAGACGGGGAATTGACAGAAGGCGTTCAGTATAGAATTGTCACAAACCAAGGGTTTAATGCCATTACAGTCATTGAATACTTGAAGAACAAGTATGATTTTGCAGAGGTGTATATAGCGGTCTACAGAATGAACTTGAGGTCAGTTCAAAGGATCAAAGAAATGCTTACAAATGAGGATGTAAACTTTGTGATCCTGCTTTCTTCGTTTTTTAGAGATAACAAACGGTACGAGAGGTGGGCGAATGATTTGATGATCCATGCAGAGTCGTACAAAAACCTCAAAATAGAGTTCGCTCGAAACCATGCAAAGGTGTTTCTCTGCAAAACAAAAGATGGCCAGCATATTGTCTTTGAAGGAAGCGGAAACCTCTCTGACAACTCAAGGATAGAACAATACTTAATTGAGAACAATAAAACAGCCTATGACTTCCATAAGAAATGGATTGATGAAATAGTAGAAAATGGAGGCGAACGATAATATATCAGATGCAGATAAGGAGATTATCTACAATTGCGGGGCATTGGGATTTGATTGGGAAGAAATGAGCCAATTACTTGAAATGGAGATTTCAGATAGCAATATCAATGAAGTACAGGCTATGTATAACAAAGGGGTGTTGGTTGCAAAATACGTAATACAATCAAAATTATTGCAGTTAGCTAGGAATGGCGATATCAATGCTTTGGGCAAATTGGAGCAGGTTTTTGCAAAAAAGGACAGAGTGTCCTTTGATTTATAGCAACCGAGAAACAACCGAGAAACAACTAAAAAATGGCAGGCGGGAATAAAAACATACATAATCACCCTAATGCAGGGAAAGGTGGATTTGATAAAAACCCACAGAACATTAATCGGAAAGGTGCTCCCACATTAGCAGAAAGACGCGAAAAGGCTATAGGGGATTATGTGTTTGTAACATTCCCTCCCAATCAGGTAATCATTAATCCTGATGGTTCAGTGACAGTAAGAATGCCAAGCGATAAAGCATTGGAAAAAAGGCTGAAGGATATTGCCTTCAAAGGAAGCGATGCAATATCTATTAAGGCAATGAAGGAGATTAGGGAGTCAAAAAAAGACACTCCGGTTAATCCAGAGGATATGCCAACAATTATAGTGGTTAATGATAAGAAGGGAACGGGTTGATATTGCGGATGAATTGTTGGTGCGCCAGAAAGAATGCTGGGATTACCTTATTGATGATGTTACCGAAGAGATAGGTTATGGCGGAGCAGCGGGCGGCGGAAAATCTTGGCTGGGTTGTTTGTGGCTAATGATTATGTGTGAGCAATATCCATACACTCGTTGGCTTATGGGTCGGGAGACAATGAAGCGACTAAAAGAAACTACGCTAAACACTTTTTTTGAAGTCACCCGAAAATATAAACGAAAAGCGGGGCGCGATTATGTTTTTAAGCAGCAGGGAGGTACTATTTATTTCCCGCGCACTCAATCGGAAATATTGCTTAAGGAGCTAAAGTACTATCCTAGCGACCCTATGTTTGACGACCTCGGTTCTTTGGAGATCACGGGAGGGTTTATCGACGAATGCAACCAGATAAGGCACAAGGCAAAAGAGGTGGTAAAATCCAGGATTCGATATAAACTAGATGAAAACGGATTGACGCCTAAATTACTGTTGACGTGTAACCCTGCTAAGAATTGGATTTATACAGAGTTCTACTTGCCAGAAAAAAACGGGACCATACCAGATGAAAGAAAATTCATTCAAGCATTAGTTACAGATAACCCTAAAATAACCAAGCACTATGTAAAAACACTTCGAGGGCTAAAAGACAGAGCATTGCGTGAACGCCTTCTATATGGCAATTGGGATTACGGAGACGAAAGCCTAGTCCTCTTCCAGTTCGACGCAATCAATGACATATTCACAAATGACCATGTCGAAAGCGGCAAAAAGTGTATTACTTGCGATGTTGCGAGGTTTGGAATAGATAAGACGGTTATCCTTGTTTGGAGTGGATTTCGGGTAATTGATTGGGTTCAGTTGGATAAATCGTCGGTTACGGAAACGGCTCAAGCGGTGAAAGCTCAGGCGAATAAGCATAAAATCCCGATGAGTCGAACGATAGTTGACGAAGATGGTATCGGTGGTGGAGTTGTGGATATTTTGCACTGCGTGGGGTTCATGGGCGGCAAAAAAGCAGAGCGTGGAGAAAATTACCGGAACCTAAAAACCCAATGTGCGTATTATCTGGCAAAAGAAGTCAATGATTCCAATGTCTACTTTGATGACAAGGGCGATGCTGAGGTAAAAGAACAAGTCAGAAAGGAGTTGGATGCTATTCAGAAAGCGCAATTGGATAAGGAAAAATTGCACATTAACTCGAAGGCAGAGCAGAAGGAAATATTACAAGGCAAAAGCCCTGACTTTGCGGACGCGATGATTATGCGAATGGCCTTTGATGTCTCCAAGATTGGGGATTCGGCTTTCCCCCACCCCCTAACAAAGCTCAAAAAAATTGAAGTAGATGGCAGTGTGTTTCACATAGCATTTTCCAGCTATCACCAGAATTACGCTAATCTTCTCATAACCCAAAGGAAGGGCTATGAATTGAAATGCCTGAAGATTATCACAGTGAGCAATGTGAATGATCCGATTAAGGAAATGATGGATCAGTTCAGAAATTGGGCGGAGAAAATAACGGAGGTGAATTATTATGGCAGGCCATTAGGATTGGGGCAAGGATTCAAACAACTATTCTTGAGGGATTGTACAGCAATAAGAACGGAGGCCAAGAAATCGACTAATAATCTACGAAGTAATGCCGTTGGGAAAGCAAAAAATGACCGCGAAACAAGAAGGTTTGCCAATCATGTGTTGAGTGGAAAATCTAAGGTGAAGGTCAGCTTTTGTGAAGAGGGATGTTCTCCATTGATTCGAGAGATAGAGACCATCCGAGTAGATGGCGAAGGAAACAAAATAAGAGGTGAAGGCAATGAAGGCTATATGTCGGATTGCTTATTTAATAACATGCTCCCTTTGATGTTTGGAAGGGAGTTTTACGAATCAGATAACTATGGAAGAAGTTAAAAAGTCAACTGTAATTCTAAAGTCGGGGGAGGTATTAGTAATCCCCGAAAAGGAAGCTAAAATGTTAATAACCTTGATGTATAAGGAGGATGGCCTTATAGGTTTTGAGTCTGAAGGCAGATATTACTGTTTTGACACCAAACAAATACAAGCTTTGGTGCCAGAAGATTCTTACAACTTTGAACTAAACAGACAATAGATGAAAAACAGAGCAAACAAAATAGTCCAGCTTAAGAAAATCCATGAGGAATGCACATGGAGGGAAAAGCAATTGTATGAGCTTAGTCAAAGTGATACAGCGACAGAAGATGAAGTCGAAAAACTGAAGACCGAGTACAAAGAATGGGGCAGCAA
>JAHDGC010000680.1 GCA_020627865.1 Saprospiraceae bacterium
AAATACAAAACATGTAATATCGCTAACCATTAAGGCCCTGCCTGCGTGAACTTGTCAGGCAGGATTGAGGCAATTAAGAAAGAAACAACAAGTTGTTTCCTTAATTTTCTTAACTTCTTAATGGTTAAGAGAAAATCACTGTTAATTTAGCCGTTTAGTATATTTTCATTAAAGAGATTTCTGCAATTCCTGTGTCTGGATACATAAAGAAATCCAAGTTACGAATAAGTAAAAGGGAAAAGTAAAAAGTATGCACTTGCAAACCTGCCTGACAAGTCACGCAGACAGGTCAGCAGTTTATAACTTTAGCTGGTGGAACTTATTTTTGCTCTTTTACTAAGGGGAGAAAATATACTTTCTTGAGATAAAAAATTATTTTTCTCTTTTAACTTATCCGCAACTTGGATGAAAATTAAGTACAATCAATACAAGAGATAAAGGCTAGGGGTTCAACACTATTTCACCAATTTATTAACAAACATATTACCTTCATGACCTCTGATATACAATAAATAAATCTGATTTGAAGGTAACTCAGACACATCGACCTGCATGTTGGACTGTATAGCTTGTTGCCATTGCCGTAAGGGTTGCCCAGTAATCGTCATCAATATAAGTGTTGCTTTTTCATCCGTCACCAAAGCAGGACTCGCTTCGATATAGAGTAAATCTGTCACAGGATTGGGATAGACACGTACTGTTTTCTCTTCTTGCATCTTAACAGGATTGCTATCCATAGTCGTGTTGGCATTTGATCTCAATTCCGCATCCTCATCAAAGGATTGCGCACCTTGGAAGGCGATGTAAGCAACTTGTTCATCAGTATGGTTTCTTTCCGACACTTCCCCAGAATCCAAAAATAATTGGTCTTCATCAATAGCTACCGTGAAGCCCGCTCCACTGATTGGATTTTGGGTAAACAATATGGGCCACCCACCATCCGCACCATCCATCCCTGCATTGCTTACGATTACATTATTTAAGCTTCCTATTCCGGTATTTATGACAGCCCCTGATGCATTAGTTTGAACACCTTTAACAATATCATTACTGATACCAGTCTCAAAAGTAAGATCACCTATGGTATAGCTTCCTGCTTCAAAAATAATGATGCCTAAGGTTTCATCTAATCTTGTAATGTCAGGATCTTCTCCGACCATCTTACCCGCAGCAAAGCTCGTACTGCTTGGTGGATTGAGGTAACTGCCACTTTCAGAAGCCCAGAAAACTGACCAACGGCTATCATTAAAACTCATCACCTGCCCTAGCACGACGGGACTGGTATAAGTATTGTTATATTGGCGCGTTTCACGACTCGTATTCCAATTATTGTTATCGGCCGTTTTGGTAGAACTGACTCTTTGTGCTTCCATTGTTATGCCATGATCGGCTTGGGTATAGCTTCCTTCTTCGACAACCAAGTAACGTACCGTGTGTGCACCCGTTGCTGTTCCGCCAGGATTTTGCACCCTCACTTGGAAAGAAGAACCAGTAGTATTTTTGATCCGAGTAACAACAGGTTCATTGTCTTTAGAAGCAATTTCGGTAGTGGCCACGACGACCATTGCATTATAATTATTATCCAAATTCACCGTAGTCCAAGCATCACCATTGACCGTTGTTGTTCCTTCTTCCATTACGATGACAGCCTGAAAAGCCAAGTAGGCAACTTCCTCATTTATGTGTCCTCTTTCAATCCTTTGATTGATCGCAGGATCTAATTGATCTTCGTCAATAGCCGCAACAAAATTGTTACCATTAATTGGGTTTGAGGTGAACAATATTGGCCAGCCGCCATCTCCTCCATCCATTCCTGTTGCACTTAACACTACATTTCCTACATTTTCAAGTCCTGTATTTATGGAATAACCATTTACACTATTGTCAACACCTTCCACGACATCACCAGTGATACCGGCCTTGAAAATGAGGTTTCCTGCGGTGTGGATTCCCTGTTCGACAACCACAATACCGATGCTTTCATCAGCACGTACAACATCTGTATCCTCACCGACCATCTTCCCAGCAGCAAAGCTTGAACTGCTCGGACGATCTATGCGATCATTGTGTTCTGATGCCCAGAAGACCGACCACTTAGCATCATTGTATGTCATCACTTGTCCAAGCACTACAGGGTTAGTATAGTTGTTTTGAAAGCAACGTTCTTCAAAGACATCCCAACCATTGAGTTTATTTCCAGTTCCGGTAGAATTAACGAGATAAGCTTCCATATTGAAACCATGTGTTTGCTGTGTATAGATACCTGCTTCTACGACCATGTAATGAATCGTGTATACCCCACTAACTGCATTTTCATTGGCACTTTGTAATTTGATTTTGGGTGTACCCAATTCCGCATCTTTCACGCGTGGCACCACTGGGCCTTGACTACCAGAAGTCAGTGCGACAGTAGCCACAACAACCATATTATCATATTCATTTTCTAATGCAATGGTATGCCATTCCGTATTATTACTGTTATATGAGAGGATACCCTGCTCCATTTTGATCGTTTGTAAAGTAGGCAATTGTATAGCCGTTCCCGTACAGTTGCAATCCCCATCAATGATATCATTGACGGTACAAGCATCACCATCATCGCAAGATTGTCCTTCATCAGCACAGCATGCACTCAAACAATTGGCATTAGCAACTCTGGAGCGAATTAAATCTCCCGGTTGTTGACCAAAGCCTTCCGCGAAGTTTATTCCAGGATTGATAGGATTATTGCCAGTTGAACCAACATGACAATAACTCATAACCGTACCTCCATTTTCAGGAGCAGTCGGGATATTTTGTGGAGTAGGATCACACTCATTATATATTGCATTCACTGTAGGTGCACACCAATCTATCGGAGTATTATCTCCGTTCCAAGCACAAGCATGCGTATGAGGAGAGCCTAAGATATGTCCTATTTCATGGGCAACAGTGAGTATTACTTGAGAAAATACGGGGACATCAGCGACGTCCATATAATCATCATCTATACTACAAAAACTAACAGAAAATTTCTTATTACATAGTGAACCTCTAGCGGCAATTCCGCCTCCATTACCCTCTCCCAATAATACGGCTATATCACCATCATACACACCATTTTTTATATCTATGTACTGCGAGACACGAGTCTGATTTGATACATTTGGGCAATTTGCTCCCGTATTATCATCAACACAGGATTCATTCCAATCATAATAAGGATCATCTTGCGTCCAAATCTCAAGCGCGTTCATATTCAGGTCAATATCTTCGTTGGCATATAGCGTACTGACTTGATTGAATATCGACTCGACGTAAGCAGTCGTTTGGTTTCCTTTAATGTCCCATAATTGTTTTTGAACTTCTACAAAAACGTTCACACAATTATTGGCACCATTCCTTTGCACCTCTTGATCCAACACAGTGTTTTCAGCTCCTCTAAAATCTAGCTCTTCACAAGAAAATGGTTTCATCTCAGGCAAATGATCTGAATCATAGATAACATAATGTGTGGATTTGCCTTTACGCGTAAGTGTCAGCTGTCTTTTAGGGGTAGAGATCAGTGCTACAACATGATCTTCAAATACACTAAGCGAAACTACAGCACGATGATCTGTTTTCAGAACACCATAATAGTGACGACCGCGAATGCGATCTTTTGATGTACCAGCGCTATAAATATTATTTTCTACGAGTAGTAATTGTAGACTTTCATTTTTGTACGGAATATTTAGCGCAAGGCTTTGCGGATGCAATCGGTAAAGATCATGTAAAGTTTGATCGTTAATGGAAAGTAATTCAAAATCTTTCAAGTCGGGTATCGCGACCTTGTTTCTTTTGTCAATAGTAAAAAGTGCGACGGATGAACGCTGAGCCACTAATTCGTCAAAATGTTGTTGGTTGTTATGCCAGATGCCATTCTGGGCGTGCATAGTGATGGAGATTATTGCGACTAGAATTATAAAACAATACTTTTTCATTATCTTTAGGTTTAGTAGTTTTTTAATAAGGTTGATTAATAACGAACCGATTTAAAGTATCGGGATTAATGAATTTTTAGAGTCTCTATTTTTCATAATTTCTTAAAATCATACCTCAAAACTACGCCCATATCCAGCGATTGACAAATCAAAAATACGCTATTAATTAGTTTTCTAACTTACATTTTTTTACGTATTTCCAATAAAATTAAACATATATTTACATGTATTTTCATTTTATAAATAAGGTTTCTATTTAAGTAACAGATAGAAATTTTTCTAACTTTTCTGAATGATTTAATGGAGATTCAGGGAAATTGGAGATAAATTGTTGGAGATATTAGTACATGCCGACTAACAAAACCGTAGCACTGGGATGCATTGCGGCGCTACGGTTTTGTAGTCTAACTCAAGCTACCACCTACTAGAAGTAGGTGGGTTGCGTGATGACTAGA
>JAHDGC010000681.1 GCA_020627865.1 Saprospiraceae bacterium
TCTGACGAAAAAATACATTTCATATTATTCAAAAAACTAAATTTAAACAGCTTCTCAAGCGGAGCCTGATTTTATAATATCAGATAAACTTGAAACAAGCAAATCATATGGATATAAGGTATTTCATCATATATGAACGAAGTATGTTATCGTAAATATAACGTATATAAAAGTTAATTGATTCTAAAATATATAAAAAAATGTATTATTTAATAACTTTTGTATCCAATCAAGTTTGAAACTTAATATTATATCTTTGACTTTTCTTTTCCTGTAAAACGATTTAGAATGGATATAAAAACAGCTACCCTTGCCGATTTGGAAACACTTGCCCCATTGTTTGATGGATATAGAGTTTTTTACAAACAAAAATCCAATCCGGAAGCGGCCTCGGCATTCTTACGCCAACATCTTGAAACCGGATTCTCCGTTATTTTTCTTGCTACAGATCCCGAAGGAAAAGGTTTGGGGTTTACCCAACTGTACCCGACTTACTCTTCTGTCACGATGGAAAAGTTCTACATCTTGAATGATCTTTTTGTTTTACCTGAAGGAAGAGGTAAAGGCATAGGGAAGGCTTTACTGGAAAGGGCCAAACAATATGCAATTGATCAAAACCTGAAAGGGCTTTCTCTCGCTACTGCAACGGATAATCCGGCACAGCATTTATATGAAAAACTCGGTTGGGAAAAGGATACAGATTTTTTTTATTACTTTTGGAAAAATGGAAATGTTCTTTGACAATTTTTGCACTTCTTAGGTTCCAGCCATTGACATAGCTGGCAACAACATGCCGTTCCTATGGAACTCATAGTCGTACTGAAAAACTTTAAGCGTTATTTTTGCAAAAATTGTCAAAGACCCAATAAAAATTAAAAATAATCATGCAAGCATTCGATATTTTACAACAAACGAGAGCAAATGTTCTGGCACAAATTGATGGCCTTTCGGAAGAACAACTCAACCTTATCCCTCCTGGTTTTAACAACAACATCATCTGGAATGTCGGCCATATTGTGATCACACAAGAGTTGTTATTTTATAAACTTTCAGGATTAGATTGTAATGTTTCTGACGAACTTATTGGCAAATACCGGAAGGGCAGCAAACCAGAAGGAGATGCTGATGCCGCAGAAATTGCGCAGATTAAAGCTTTACTAAAGAATTCTCCAGAAAAAGCGAAGGCCGATTTCGAGAAAGGCATTTTCAAAACATACCATTCCTATACCACCAGCTATAAAGTAACACTGAACTCTATTGAAGATGCCGTTTATTTCAACAATATCCATGAAGGATTGCATTTGGGGTACGTGATGGCTATGATGAAATGTTTGGGGTAAGATTGAGCAAAGAGTCGAGACAAAAAATCGCATAAAAACAAAATTATTATTCAATCTCCCCCCCACAACTGGAACCTGCTCCCGCTGTACAGCCATAACAATGCTGGTTCAGTACAATATCCCTATCGGTTAAAGCATCTATATCAAAATCATTGATATGGCGGCTTGTCGGTACCGCTACTTTCAAATCAAGCATCTGATTGAAGTCACAATCGTAAAGGTAGCCATCCCAGCTTACGGAAATGGTATTGCGACACATTAATCCTTGCAAGGTTTCGGGATTATAAGCATCCACCAGCTTTTGCATGTAAGCTTCATAGTTTCCGGTTTCCAATAGCCAATCCAAAAAGCGACTGATGGGCATGTTGGTTATCGTGTATAAATTGTTAAAATCAATCTCGTATTTCCGTTTCAATTCCCTTTTGAATAAGGTCTCTAGATTGGATTGGGCATCCGGGAGATAAGCCCCTTCCGGATTATAAACCAAGTCGAGGATAAGCCCAGTATCCGGTTTGCCATAGCCTACCTCATTCAGTAATTTGAGGGCTTTGATGCTATCCTCAAAAACACCATCTCCCCGTTGGCGATCCGTTTTGGAACGGTTGAAATAAGGCAAGGAAGAAATCACGTGTACTTTATGTTTTGCAAAAAAAGCAGGCAAGTCGCTGTACTTAGGATTTGCCATAATAATGGTTAGGTTACAACGGTCCATTACTTTTTTCCCCAACTTGGTACACTCCTCTACAAACCAACGGAAATGCTCGTTCATCTCTGGTGCTCCTCCGGTAATATCTACACTATGAATAGAATCTACCGCTTTGATGATTTCCAAACATCGCTCCAGATGCTCCCGACTCATTTGTTCTTCTTTACGGTCTGGGCCAGCATCCACATGGCAATGGGCACAACTCTGGTTGCACAGTTTGCCAATATTCACCTGAAAAATTTCGATAGGTTTCGGTTTTAATACACCTCCCCCATTTTCGGTTGTTTTTTCCTTGAAATTCGGGAATCGTGCATCTACCACTTCCTTTCCATTCAATACTTTTAGCTGAATCATCGTGTCCGACAAGTTGTGGGAACGAGATTTCAGGGATTTACTTCTTTGTTTGATTGCCATTTTTAGATTTTAGATCGTTCGCGTTGCTCACTTTTAGATCGCTGCGCTTTTAGATGTTAGATCATTCGCTGCGCTCATTTTTAGATGTTAGACCTGCCTGTCCTGCGGACACGCAGGCAGGTCGCTACGCTTTTAGACAGTCTAAAGTCTAAAATCTAACGTCTAACATCTATCTAACTACATAGATAATTTTTTAACGTGGTTCATCATCTGGACACTGTTGACCAAAGTTGCTCCGCCCTTGATGGCTGCGGCAACATGTACGGCTTCCATCATCATTTCTTCATCCGCACCTTTTTCTAAGCAAGTGGAAGAATAAGCATCAATACAATATGGACACTGCACCGTGTGTGCGACGGCCAAAGCAATCAGAGCCTTTTCCCGTTGGGTTAAGGCACCTTCTTTGAAAACCTCACCGTACCAGTCGAAGAATTTCTTGCCCATAGTCTCTTGAAACTCGGTGATGTTTCCAAATTTTTTAAGATCGGCGGGGTTGAAATAAGTATTGTTATCGCTCATTTATAATATAATTATACCTGATTTATACTAAAATTTATTACCCTGCAAAACTCAAGATTATTTCTCACAACACCAAGTGAAGTTGCATTTATATCCTAAAATTGTTTTACAAAGGACATCTGGGCAATAAAGATTTTTTGTATTAAAAATAGGAATATTACATTATATCTTATTACGACCTATTTTACCCAACCTTAATCGCTTAAAGTATGGACATTAGCACCATCTACCACTGGAATGACCGTATAAAATTTATGTTCTTTTAATTGGTGGTATAACTCGTACAGCTCTTTATAGTTGGCATGCCAAACATAAAGAATACCTGCTTTATCTACAGTTGAGGCAGGTTCTTCTATAATATCATTTTTTTGAATGAACCACTTGTATTCGTGTTTAGCGGATAAGATTGGAAGAGCAAATGATAGCACCCTGCCTTTCTTCTTGGGTATTGCAATAATAAAACAATGCAGGTTATTTTTTGCTGCCACATCGGGATACTTTCCTACCTGAATTTTATAATCGTTATTGATGATGTTAAAATTATAGTATTTTTCATATAAATCAATAATAATTCCGCCTGGGGGTCTTGCTGCAACTTCTAAAAAAACAGGCATTCCGTCTCTAAGAAAAACTTCAAAATGATAAGTACCCGATTGCATGTTCAAAAGGGCAAGAATGTTCAAACACAACTCATTCAGGGGAACATATGCAGTATGATCTGAACGAACAGGAATAGTACCGAAACAAGTCCCGTCCAAAAACTCTAAAAGTGGATTCAGGTATTTATTGACACCAGAAAATATAATTTTGCCATTGAAAACCTGGTAATCACAATGATATAAATCGCCCTGGATATATTCAGAAGCCACATATTGAAACCCTTCTAAAAAATCCATCTCTAAAAAATCTCGGGCGGATGAAATAATCTTAATGCCAAAAGCCCCTGATGATGAGCTTGGTTTTATAATAAATGGCTTGCCGAGTGCTGCTAATAATTCTTTATAAGTACGCTCAGAAATTGTTTGATTCGATGTCTCAAAATTTAATAGCCTGAATTTCGGTACGGGTATATCATGTTCAGAAAGTGTCTGGTACATTTTTAGTTTACTGGTAAAAAAAGCAACATCTTCTTCTTTATGCCCCTCAATATTAAATACCTCCCTTAGTGCCGCTGCCATTAGTAAGTTTCCCTCGTCAATGCATATAATGCGGGATATTTTGGTTGATGCATCAATTTTAGTAACCAATTTTAGCAAATCCTGAAAGTCGAATGTTGCATTAGGTTCTTTATATTCGCTTTTCGCGGAACAGCTATAAGACTCATCAAAAAAGGGATGATTCGATTTACCATTTTGAATAGCTATATAATAGGTATCTTTTTCCTTGGGAATTAACGAAAAATCATATTTATCAAAATACCTTGAACTAGCGGCT
>JAHDGC010000682.1 GCA_020627865.1 Saprospiraceae bacterium
TAAAAAAGCTTGTTGTGCAAAAGGTAAAAAAACAGCTTGTACCAAAGGTGCTAAAGCTGTAAAGGCGGCTAATGTAAGCGAGGAAAGATAATTTTTCCCAATATTATAGTCAAGTAAAAGCCCCGTTCATCCCATACAATGGATGAGCGGGGCTTTCTTTTCACCATACATTATACTTATAAATATACTTACATATTATCACCCCAGATCACTTTTTATTTGAACATTCGATGTTTTTTGTCTACATTTGCTCTCAAGATTATACATTACGATACAGGTTTTGAGGCATCAGCTTCAGATCAAATAAAATCAAGAACCTAAATTCTTTATTCTTAAATTTTCTCCAGTTTTTCAAACTCCATTCCATTGTACAGACTCATATCACGAAAAAATGAGCCTTACATTATGCTATACAACAACATTCTGGAAACCATCGGTAACACCCCTTTAATCAAACTGAATAAGATTGTTGAAGATATACCGGGTCAGGTTTACGCCAAAGTAGAATCTTTCAATCCCGGATTATCTGCTAAAGACAGGATTGCCCATTACATTATTGAAAAAGCGGAAGCATCTGGGCAACTTCGCCCCGGAGGTACGCTCATTGAAGCGACTTCTGGAAATACAGGATACAGTTTGGCCATGATTGCTGCCATCAAAGGCTATCGGTGCATCCTAACGGTAACCAGTAAGATTTCCGAAGAGAAAAAGTGTGGACTCAAGGCATTGGGAGCCGAGATTGTGCTTTGCCCTAAAGATGTCAAACCAGAAGATCCTCGCTCCTACTATGAACAAGCCAAAAGATTGACGAAAGAAATTCCCGGTGCATTTTACGTTAACCAAAACTTCAATACCCAAAACATGGATGCCCATTTCATGACTACGGGAAAAGAAATCTGGGAGCAAAGCCAAGGAAAAGTTACCCACTATATCGCCAGTACAGGGACAGGAGGTACACTTTGTGGCGCAGCTCGTTACCTCAAACAACAAGATCCGAATACCCGCATTGTTGCTGTTGATGCCTATGGTTCTGTTTTGAAAAAGTATTATGAAACGGGTATTTACGACCAAAACGAAATCAAGCCTTACCGAATTGAAGGAACCGGTAAAAATATTATTCCTGGAAATATTGACTTTGATATCATTGATAAGTATGTAAAGGTAATGGACAAGCATGCTGCCCATCGTGCCAGAGAGTTGGCCAGAACAGAAGGTATCCTCGCCGGATATTCTACAGGCGCAGTCTTGCAGGCCTTGTTTCAAATTAAAGATAATCTTACCGAAGATGACTTTGTTGTGCTACTTGTTTCGGATCACGGGAGCCGATACCTTGCTAAAATATACAATGATCAATGGATGGAAGAACAGTTTCCTAATAAAATTACAAACCCAGCGCCAGTAGAACACACCATTTAAAATTCCTGTTCATTAAATAAAATAAAACAACTATCTAAGATGGATCTTTTTGAGAAATTACTACAAAACCGAGGCCCACTAGGAAAATATGCCGCCGTTGCGGAAGGATACTATACTTTCCCGAGGTTGGAAGGTGATCTGGCTAACCGGATGCAGTTTAAGGGCAAGGAGGTAATTGTTTGGAGTATTAACAATTATCTTGGGCTTGCCAACCACCCCGAAGTTCGTAAAGTAGATACCGAAGCGACTGAAAGATGGGGACTCGCCTACCCGATGGGTTCCCGGATGATGTCTGGAGATACCAAGGAACACGAGCTTTTCGAGCAGGAATTGGCTGATTTTGTACAAAAACCGGCTGCTGTTCTGGTCAATTTTGGCTACCAAGGGATTATGTCTGCCATAGACTGTCTCCTTTCGCGACATGACGTTGTGGTATATGATTCGGAAAGCCATGCCTGTATCGTTGATGGGGTCAGGATGCATCTTGGCAAGCGTTTCGCTTTTGACCACAATGATATTGAAAGCTTGGAGACCAATCTTCAAAGAGCAACGCGGTTGACAGAAAAGAATGATGGTTCCATCTTGGTTATTTCCGAAGGGGTCTTTGGCATGCAAGGCGACCAAGGTAAATTGCGGGAAATTATCGCCCTCAAGGAAAAATACGACTTCCGCCTGTTGGTAGATGATGCGCACGGATTCGGAACCCTTGGTAAAACCGGAGCAGGTGCCGGAGAGGAGCAAGGCGTTCAGGATGGTATAGACATTTACTTTGCTACTTTCGCAAAATCTATGGGTAGTGTCGGGGCTTTTCTAGCCAGCGAGCAGCAAGTTTGTGAATACATGAAATACAATATGCGTTCTCAGGTTTTTGCCAAATCGTTGATGATGCCTGTTGTGGTTGGTAACAGAAAGCGGCTAGAAATGTTACGGAGCAATCCAGCTCACAAAGAAAAACTCTGGGAAAATGTAACCGCTTTACAATCTGGACTAAGGGATCGGGGCTTTGATATCGGGAACACCAACAGCTGTGTAACGCCCGTTTATCTGGAAGGTTCTCCGGAGGAAGCGATGCGTTTGGTGTATGACTTGCGGGAAAATCACAATATCTTTTGTTCGATTGTGGTCTATCCGGTTATTCCGAAAGGGGTTATTTTACTCCGCTTGATCCCATCAGCTTCTCATACGATGGCGGATATCCGAGAAACCTTGGATGCTTTTGAGGCCATTACTGGAAAATTAAAATCTGGTGTTTATAAAATGGAGACTGTTTCTTCTTGATAAAACGACTATCATCACATACAAGTCAAAAGAGAAAAAGTCGAAAGGAAAAAGAGTTTATTCATTAAAAGTGTTTAAATTATCGAATACAAAACTGTAGAGCCGCAATGCATTGCGGCTCTACAGTTTTGTATTCGGATCAATTTCCCTATTTTATTATCCTCATAATCTTAAACAAACAACGATATGAATCCAATCATCAGCGGAATACAACAACTCGGCATAGGCGTGACCCATGTACAGGAAGCCTTCACATGGTATCGGCAAAACTTCGGGATGGATATTCCCGTCTTTGAAGAAGCCGCAGAAGCTGCCCTAATGCTTCCGTATACGGGAGGACAACCTAGAAAGCGGCATGCTATTTTGGCCTTGAATATTCAGGGCGGCGGTGGCATGGAAATCTGGCAGTATATAGGCAGAGATCCATATTATCCGAAAAATGAAGTTCAGCTCGGGGATTTGGGGATTGCCGTTGGCAAAATAAAATGCAAAGATGTTGTTGCTTTTTATAACAAAGTAAAAACAGATAGTCCAGAATTGTTATTGGGGACTTTATCCAAAACGCCAGCAGGAACCGATCATTTTTTCATGAAGGATATGTATGGAAATTTATTCGAGATTGTTCCGGTGACCGATTTTTTCAAAAAAACAAATCACCTCTGTGGCGGTGTTTATGGAGCAGCGCTGGGTGTCTCGGATATGGAAAAGTCCATGCATTTTTATGCTAAGATCCTAGGTTATGACAAAGTCGTTTATGATGAAGAAGGGACTTTTGAGGATTTAGTTGACCTACCTGGTGGGACAGGCAAGTTGCGTCGGGTATTGCTACAGCACAGTCTTAAAAGAAAAGGTGGCTTTAGCCGAATGTTAGGCAATAGCGAAATTGAATTATTCAAGGTGTTGGATAGAAAGCCGAATAAGATTTATGAAGACCGCTTTTGGGGTGATCCGGGCTTTATCCATCTTTGTTTTGATATTAATGGTATGGATAAAATGAAGGCTTTGTGCGAATCGAACGGGCATCCTTTTACGGTCGATAGCAAAGACAGCTTTGATATGGGTGAGGCCGCAGGGCATTTTACTTATATAGAAGATCCGGATGGCACTTTGATCGAATTTGTGGAAACCCATAAAATTCCTATCCTAAAAAAAATAAACTGGTATCTGGACTTGAGAAAACGAAACCCGGAAAAACCGCTTCCTAATTGGATGCTAAAAGCATTAGCACTTAATAGAGTAAAATAGGCTCCAAGCAAAAAGAGCATCTTTGTTTCCAAAGATGCTCTTTTTTTAAAGAATTTCCATTGTGGTTAAGCAAATTTCTTAATGATCCAGATAATCAAACTGATCGTTCCGAATAGCCATGCCAATCCTCCTAGCGTTAGTAGAATAGCAGCACCACCAAATCCTCCACCGAGTCCGATAATAGGAGCAAGAATCGTTAACAACAATCCAATCCCCCAACCAAGCAACCAAAACCGCATCCATCTTTTCTCATCATCTCCTTTTTGTCCTTTGGCTTCCCATTTCTCCATTTTCTTATTCAGCTTTTCAAGGCGCTTTTGCATTTTTGCTTTTTTCTTTGCCTCTTTCGGAGAATCCGTCTCTTTTACAACCAATAGATCATTGATCGTAGCTTCCGTAACTGTTGTTTCTGTCGTTTCATTTGTTGGGGCAACTGCTTTTGCCGATTTTACCGCAAAACTGGTTTGGCAG
>JAHDGC010000683.1 GCA_020627865.1 Saprospiraceae bacterium
ATATTACCATTTTATAATAAAATCACAAAGCGACTGTAGTCGGCCTCATTTTTAATCTTATCGAATTCGATAAGGTTCGATTTGGAAAGGCAAACTATTTTGCATCCACTTTTTTAGAAATCTCAGTATTATCTTCTAAAGGCAAATCATTCTCGGCAAGATAAACAAATAGGTTGCCTAATCTATGGTGAAGCTCCAATAATTGCGGTGATATTTCTTCTCTTTTTGGATGATTAGCAAAAGATTTAGTTACAGCCAAGGCAAGAAATGCTTGGTCAATAAGTTTCAAGCACATTGTACAAGAAAGGTAATCATCATTGAGGCTGGCGAGGATGCGGTATAGTTCTTTATTTGGCATATTGAATTGGTTTAAATGATCAAAATTCCAGCTACTTCCGTAACATATAGCACAATATACGAAAATATTGTAACTATTAGCACTAATGGTTACGTATAATCTCTTGACTTGCCTTTTTTGATGAATTTTACGCCGCTGTCGAGTATTATTGCTGTATGGCACAAAAAAGACGTATATATATTATCCATTATACCCATGAACCAGTAGAGCAAGATATTCTTTCCAATATGTCCAAGGTATCGGAGAGCCTTGATCTTGATATTTCCTATCGTGCTTTAATCGCTAGGCTTCACCGTGCTAAGGAACGGACGGGGAAACAGCTTATTCGGTTGAAGGATAAGAAGGGGCAGGCGATTACAGTGGAGGTGAGGGAGATTGAGTGATTTGTGTTAGAGTAAAAAAGCTCTAAAAAACGGTTATACTTTTCAACAAAGTATAACCGTTTTAATTTTTAATTGTGTATGCTCCCATCTTTTGCTTCCATTTTCAAACCGTTACAAATTGTAACGGTTTCCTCTGACCCCTCATCTTTCAGACATTTTTTCAACATGTGTCAATGAACGCGGACTTCTATGACAGTAATTTGAGCGAGAAGGTGATATTTTCTGACAGAACACTCGCATTGTCGGCTACAATATGACATACTGTCAGGTGTGGGTATGTGGCACATTAAATGCTGTATAGTATTAGTATTACATAATTAAAAATCATATAAATGAAATTTGAGAAAACAAATTACTTGCAAGGTGTCCTGGACTCACACAAAATGAAGCATGTAGATGACCTGATAAAGTCATATCAAGGGAAAAGAAAACAGATTAAGGAGGCATTGGAGCGGCAATATGGAAAGGATATTTATAGTCCGATCAACTCTGGGTCTTATGCAAAGCATACAGCAATAAACACAAAATTTGATTTGGATATAGCCGCGCCTTTTAAAAAGAAAAAATTCTCTACCCTCGAGGAGATGTTTGATGATGTCTATAACTTTTTTGATCGGGTTTATAGATATGATGATCCAGATTTTTCTGAAGTCAGGAAGCAAGGTGTTTCTATTGGCCTAAAATTTATCAAGGATTTTAAAATGCTGGATATTGATATTGTTCCTGGTCGGGAGCTTAGAGGTGATAGCTATTCGGAAGATAAATATATGAATCTGCATGCCAATGACAACTCTTCTGAAAGTCAGCAAAGTATTCAAACCAACATTACTCAGCAGATTGACCACATAAAGGGCAAAAACGCAGAAAGGGAGTGTATCCGACTAATGAAAATATGGAAGACGCAGAATCAGAAGAAATATATCAAATCTTTCCTAGTCGAACTTATAGTAGTCAGGGCATTTGACAATAGTAATGATATTCCAACTGGTTTGTGGGATAAACTTAAAATGGTATTAGAATTTATAAGAGATAACATTGAACATGTAAGGTTAGTAGACCCCGGTAATTCCAATAATGTGGTTTCTGATACGATGACCAAATCTCAAAAACGGGAGTTTAAGGATGATGTGAAAAAGATACTGGACAAAGTTGAGTGGAGGGTAGAGAACTTGAAACTATACTTCAAAGAAAACCCAAAGTTTCCATCTACAAGAAATAATGGTTATACAAGAACGGGTGCAGGGGCTGCTACACTGGGTACAAATAGTTTTGGTTAATGGATAGATTGAATGAAGTTGTAGGTTGTTTTAAGCAGGATTCAAATATTGAGATATTGAATCCTTTTTTGGTGAACGACAGAAATACAATTGAAGGTAAAATCCGTTTAACTATTGAAAATGAGCAGTTGGATTTTGGTGTACGGATTCCGGAAGAATATCCGCTCCAAAATTTGTCAGGGATTTCAACCATATTCCGTTGTGACCAGGTTGAAGGGTATCCCCATCATTTTGCTAATGATACAATTTGTCTAATACCAACAAAAACCGCTATGCTTTCTGAAAGGGTATTGGAGGAAATAGCATTGTTGAAGCTATGGGTGAAAAAATATTACATAAACAAGGAAAGCGATGCTCATTATCATTATCTGCCATTCAAATATGGAGATACAAAGATTCTCACGACACTTCTTTTTACGGAAGTGGACAAAATATTTAACAAAGGGGATTTTGGGATTTTCATATATTCAATAATGAGAAGGTTTCAAACTGTAGGCAATATATCTGAACTATGTGCTATCCAACATTTTGAATATTTGGGTAGACCCATATCTTGTGAGTGGTCAGAGAGTTTTCGGCTTGCTTTTGCTCCAAATCGGTGTGGTGGTTTTTGGTTGTATATTGATCAAGAGCCAACTTCTGCCCCTTATCGAATTGCTGAGAACTGGACGGAATTAGCACCCCTTTTATCCAAAGAGCAGATCATATTCCTATATCATCATGTGGAAAAATTGAGTCAGGATGTATTTTATATATTAATAGGGTATAATATTAACATGCATGAAGGAAAGCAGGAAGTTCATTGGCAACTTATAAAGCTGGATAAAAATAAATTACCGTTTAAAGCCATCGTAGAAAACAATAAAATCACCAAATTTGAATATCTAACCCAACCGATTCACTGGTCAATGACTAACAATGCTTCTTATGCCCGTTACTTTGGTCGGGGCAAGCTATCTGATAATATTACTCAAGCCCGTATTCTATTAATTGGGATTGGTGCAGTGGGGAGTTCTTTGGCTGCATCCTTGGCAAGGGGAGGAGCTAGACATTTAGCATTTACAGATTTTGATATTGTTGAATCAGGTAATATTTGTCGTTCTGAATATAGCTTACTACAACAGGGACACTCTAAATGTATGGCATTGGAGCAACAACTGCTGGGCATCTCTCCATTTATAACCTTAGAAAATTTGTCTTTACTCATGAATGGATTCCCGAAAATCAGGCCAGAGTTACCCGCTTTTGAAAAACTAAAAAAACTTATCTCAGGCTTTGATCTCATTTTCGATTGCTCTACAGACATGGAGGTTGCTTATCTGCTAGACAGCATGCAGCTAAGTGTATCCGTTTTCAATCTATCTATGACAAATGGGGCCAAAGAATTTGTTTGCGTTACAGGAAATAATATAGCACAAGACAAAGCTACCATTTTCTCCGGGTTGGATAATAAAGAAGAGCTGATCTTTGAAGGGCATGGTTGTGCATCCCCGACTTTTCGGGCAGGTTATGTGGATGTGAACATGCTTACGAACTTGGCCTTGAAAAATATTGATCTGAAACTTAAAAATAATCGGCTAAACTCTTTTGTCATCAGAACGAACCCGAACCCAAACTCCTTTAACCTGATTGTAGATGATTTTTGAAATACGATACGAACAACTGAATTTAAGGCTTATTATTGACCATGATGTTTATGAGAAAATCGTCTTGGCCACGCAAAAACATTTTCCCAATGAATTCGGGGGCGTATTGGTAGGTTCTTATGATTCAAGAAAATCAGCTACAATTAAGGGGATAATTTGTCCGAAGGAGTATGAAAATTCTCCTGTATTTTTCAAGCGATACTCGAAATTTATCAATAAGCAACTGAAAAAAATATATTCAGAAAGTAATGGAGCTATTTACTATTTAGGCGAATGGCATTCCCATCCAAATATGGTTGCAAATCCATCTGCTCATGACAAGAAAAGTATGCAAAAACTGGTAACGGAAAGCGACCTTAAAATCACTAATCCAATCTTGCTTATCATAGGAGGCAGAAAAAGCAAACTGTATTCCCGGTGCTATCTCTATTATGGGAAAGAATTGTTAGAATATCAAAGCATAAAAACCGAAAAAGTTACATGATGAATCGAAAAACACTAATAAAGGCAATTAAAGATCATTTAAAAAAGGATGACTTACAGGCTGGGTTTACACTCCTTGAGGATAACCTTTGTGAAGACAGAGAAAAGTCTGACAACTTCGTTTTACTCAATCAGCGTTATAATAGTAATAAAACAGCGTTTGTAATGGGGACTCTCGCACACGATGAGTATAAGTTGGAAGAAAACAAGATTGTCAAGGCTATTATGCATCTGGCCGATTCCGTCACAGAATCCGATCTCAA